>NZ_WEII01000117.1:0-11261 GCF_009183805.1 Bacillus sp. B2-WWTP-C-10-Post-4
AAATAGACTACTAGCTTATTTTTAAAAGTGTAGTATACTTAATCATTATTTCGAGTTTTCAAATAAAAATACCGAAGGTGACCCAATGTTATATATAAAACAACTACTACACTTCACTTACGAGCAAGCATTATCTTGCTTATTCCCAGTCGTTATTTTCTTAACACTAGCCCTTTCAAAAATCGTTTCTATTCCAGGGTTATATCGCTATGATTTCATACTCATTGCATGTCTTCTTATGCAGTGGATTATGTACAAGACTGGACTTGAGACGAAAGACGAATTAAAAGTAATTACTGTCTTTCACCTCATCGGCCTTTTACTAGAAATATATAAAGTTCATTTCGGTTCATGGAGTTATCCTGAAGAGGCATATTCAAAGATTTTTGGAGTTCCACTTTACAGCGGCTTTATGTACGCAAGTGTCGCAAGTTACATATGCCAAGCGTGGAGAAGGTTGCATTTAAAAATGCATCATTGGCCGAAAGCTATTTTTGCCGTGCCGTTAGGAGCTATGATTTACTTCAATTTTTTCACACACCACTTTACATACGATTTTAGATGGATATTAACTTTACTACTATTCATTGTTTTCTCTCGCACATTTGTACAATTTTCATTACAAGGCGTTACATATACAATGCCACTCGTTCTCTCCTTTTTCCTTATCGGATTCTTCATTTGGATTGCAGAGAACATCGCAACATTTTTCGGAGCATGGCAATATCCAAATCAACGGGAAGCGTGGAATCTCGTTCACTTAAGCAAAATTAGTTCATGGTTTTTACTCGTTGTTATTAGCATTATGATTGTTACACAACTCAAACATTTGAAAGAGTCGAAAAAATAATGCTGATTATGTAAAAATAGTTAGCCCATCACTCATTAGAAAGTGATGGGCTTTTTTACCTTCCTTATTAAAGTAGTTACATATTATGAGCTACTACTAGCAGAAGATGTTGCTGCAGATGAAGCGGCAATCGTTGCCATCATAGCTGCTTGTTGTGCTTGTATGAGGACTTCTATCATAGTTTGTAAACCTGTGTTGGTAGCTTTACTTTCCTCACCTTTCTGACTTACGAACAGTTGAATAGCAATAAGAATATTCGTATCTGTATGCCAACGGAATAATTTCTCCCCCTGCAGTTTTTCAATCAACGCTTTAATAGCATAAATCTCTTTTTCTCCATCTTCAAGTAACGCTAGTAGCCCGATTGCTGGATAATGCATCTGTTTCACTTTTACCTTTTCTTGTTTTAACAAATTCCATATGTTTGTACATGTTGCAACTAACATTTCTTCACGGACATCCTTCTTTAGTGAAAGAATATGACTTAAAAACTGAAGATCATTCCCTTTACGCAAACCAGCTTTCGCTAGTTTCTGATACAGACGTTCCACTCGATCCATAAGTGTTTCTACATTCTCTGATTGTCCTGCTAATAAAACCGCGAGCGGATAATCATTTGTACTTGTAAGAAAGAGGTGATCCTTTTTCATGCGTTTATATACTTGCATCGAACGCTGAATGTGCGCGCCATGCTGTTCATTTTCTTCTGTTAAAAGCACAGCTGCTGCGAGATAAGTAAATATACTCCGGCTAAAGCCACTAGTGACCAATTGTTCATATAAATCTAAAAACGTCCGAAAAGCTTTCTTGTAATCTGTAAAGTGAATATCTAATGTTGCGGCCACTACAAAACGATGATAAGACTTTAAGTATGAAAACATTCCTACTTGATTCTTAATATAACTACTAATTTCTAAAAAACGTTCGAGATTAAACAATTTATCACTACCTGCATACATAGCAGCAATCATCATTCCTGTTCGAGAATCACTCGTTTTCCATTTTAGTTCTCCCTTTAACTGTACATATGTATGTTTATATTGCTCTAACTTTTGCTCTAATGTAATCATAGTATTCACCCCTATTTCTAGTTCTTCTCTATCATTATACTTATATTCCATATTTAGGAATACTACAATTAATAATCACAACCTAAAAAATTATAAAATTCTCTAATCCTTCAAGAAGTTATACAAAAAAGGTAGATAATAATTTATCTACCTTTTTTGTATATATTATTTAACATTACAACTGTATTGCTTGTTATATGCAATTAAGACTAAAGAGCTTTAATAATACGTTCCATCGCCTTCATTTGCCCAATATGATCAGCTTCATGATAAAGCATCATACCGTAAAGCTCACCAACAGTTTCCAATCCTAAAAACGGCTCTGGTAGTTTATTTTCAAATGCTTCTGCTGGCATTTCGTTAATACGCTTTGCTTGTTCTTTTAATTGAGTCGTTAACACTTCTAATGATGGTCCTTCTGTTTTCCATTTAGATGGTCTTGATCCATATCCAAACATACCTGGATATTCAGTTGGTAATTGTTTGAATTCTTTTCCAAACATGAAAACTTCTGCTGCTGTTAACACGTGACCAATATGCCAACGAATTGTATTGTTAAAACCCTCTGGCTGCGTATCTGCAATTTTATCATCTAGCGTCTCCATAAATTTAAGTAATGCCCCGCGCGTTATTTCAAATTGTTTTAAACCCACTAGTCTATTCATGTTATCGTTCCCCTTCTTGATGTACAATTTATTATGAACTAAGAATGTTCAATTCATTAAAGTTTTACCTTGTTTAATCTATCAGAAATAAATAAGAAATACATCTAATATGCTTATTAAAAATAATAAAAAGGTTCCCTCCTCGTAAATATAGAATTACTTACTATGTAAATAAAAGAGGAGTGTACTTACATGTTACATATTTTAAAACAACAATATAATCTTATTAGCTCTACAAGAGAAACTCTATTTTCATTTTTGGAAGAAATCCCACTAGAAAAATTACATAGCACTGTTCCGAATTTCGGGAGCGGTGGCATTATAAAGACACATATTCATGTAGCCGATTGCTATCGATACTGGCTTGGATCATTCGCATTCAAACAAAAACGAGCAGATTTTTCATTCGCTAGTGATTATAAAATTGAGCATGCAGATGTGGAAAAAGTCCGTGCTAGATTTAAGTTAGTAGATGAGACTGTACAACGTTTTTTAGATGAATACAATGACCGTTGGCTCGAAAATATAGCAAATGAAGTAAAGTGGCAAAAAGAACCTTGGAGTACAACACCACTATGGCTTTTAACTCATACAGAAACACATGAATTTCATCATAAAGGACAAATTGTATCAATGGCTAGGCATCTTGGATATACTCCTCCTGATACAGACCTTAGTTAATTCAATGGTCCATGATTACTAAAAAAATTAGAATGAATACAATTCGAGCATGCTTTGAAAACCACTCAAAACATGCTCTTAAAATATTCTATCTTACATTCTCCATTTCCTCATCAATACCAAATAGTCTCCGCATAATTATATGCATCACTATTCGGAATGGCATGTTTCCCCTGCGCCTGTGCCTTTCTTGGATCTAAATCATATACCATTGGCGTATAGCATGATGTTTGCCCTTTATTTACAACACCATTTCCTCCAGCACTGCCGCAAGTGTATGCCTTTCCATCTGTTTTTCTTACAATTCTTGCATCAGCTTCATTATTATATACTGCTGGGCGGGTTACAGTAACTTTTGCCCACGCTGTCTTACACGTCGTGCTAAATTTTAATTCCACATAAGAATTGGAATCAATCCATTTCTTTTCTTTCGTTACTGCTGATTGGTCACAGCTATTGTAATACGGACTTTTTCCATCATACGAATGATCTTCTGCATATGCTTTATCATTACCAGTCGTACTAAACACACTAGTTAAAACGAGCAATGATAGACAAAAACATGCGCTTAGCTTTTTTAAAAGTTTCAAAGTATTCCACTCCTTTTTAATAGCGTCCTGTTTTTCCATAACCGTTATTAAACGTAACCGCCTCAGCATCTGCTGTGTATCCGAAATCAGCAGTTAAATCAAATACCATTCCTGTATACGTGCTCGTTTGACCTGTTTTTATTGTACCGTTTCCCTGATTAGAAGTGACTGATTTTTGAAATACACCATTTTTGTATTTATTCACAACAGCGTACGCATACACTCCTCCAGACACAGCTGGTGCTGGTTGATCTAAAACAAACTTAGCCCAAGCTGCATGACATTTATTGCTGTAACGTAAATACACTGTCCCTACTTTTTTACTCCCTTCATACACAGCTGTAGACTTTGCATTAAATCCATCTGCATCACACGTTGTACTACCTCCGTATACTTTCGTTGTTGCTGGATTTTTCCCGTCATAGTAACTACTTAAATCAGTAGCAGCAAATGTACTTCCTTGGAAACTAAATAATAGCCCTACACTTAATACACATACTTTCATTAACTTTTTAAACATTTTCAATTTCCTCCCTCAAAATAAGTACGTATAATAAAGACAATCTATCCCCTATGTACGCCCCTCCTTTCATGCTTCCTAGAGGCATCTTACGGAAACGACTAAACGTTGTAAATTTCCTTATGATTATTGGAATATACGAAGAAATTTACGTAACCGTCTAAGAAAAAAAGTTGAGAAATACACATTTTATAGCATCCTTTATTTAAAACATAAAAGAACCGATACTTGTTACATGCAAGCATCGGTTCTTTATACAAAATTGCCATTTTTTCTTTTATATAAAATAAATATTTCTCCACTTAATCTGTTGTAAAAAACTCCCTCGTTACATCAATAAATTGCTGCAGTGGCGCTGTCATCCATTTATCTTTATGCCAAGCAATTTGTGTATAAATCGGTGAGATTTCATTTTCTAAATGTAACTCTTTTATCATCCCTTCTCGTATATCTTTTTCTACTACTATTGCTGGTAACACAGCTATTCCTAAATCTGCAATAACACATTGTTTAATTGCTTCGACACTAACGAACTCAATTTTATTTGCTGGATACACATCTTCTGTACGAAGTAGCTCTTCAAATAAAGTCCGGTACGAGCACCCTAGCTCTGTTAGCAACAACGTCTCACTTTCTAAATCTTTTGTAGAAATGGAAGCTTTCTCGAGTAAATGATGCCCTGAAGCAGCTACTATTTTTAATTCTTCTTTCATAAGCGGCTCCACATGTAAAGTATCTTCTGTTTTACATTCGTCCAAAATAAATGCAAGATCGACTTTTCCCTCCATCAATTGTTCCTTCGCATCTTTATTGGAATGTGCCGGTTTAAATATAAGTTTTATTTGAGGAAATTGTGCTTTAAACTTCTTTAATATAGAAGGAAGTCTATATGTACATTGACTCTCTTGCGCACCGATTATTAACGTACCTGCTATTTCTTCATCATCTTTCACAGCCATTTTTGCTTCGTTGCTGAGCGCAATCATCTTGTCGGCATATAGTTGAAACTTCCTACCTGCTTCAGTTAAGAAAAGGCGTTTTCCTAATCTTTCAAATAACGGCGTACCTAACTCAGCTTCTAACGTTTTAATTTGCGCTGTCACACTCGATTGAGCAAAGTTTAATTTCTTCGCAGTTTGTGTAAAATTCAAAGTATCCGCCGCTACTTTAAATGTAATTAATTGTTTTATCTCCATTTATCGTCCCTCTTTTCAATCGATATTCCCGATTGATTTCATCGAAATAATCCTCTTTGTCTATTGATATTTGTATTGTATGATAAAGAGCATCTACAAACAATAAAAATGGAGGTATTCCATATGAAAGCACTTTGTTTCGAACAGTTCGGAAATCCGGATGTACTACAATATAAAGAACTAAATGATCCAATCATAAATCGAAATGAAATTATTGTCCGCACGAAAGCAATCGGTTTAAATTTCGCCGACATTTATAGACGCCGCGGTGATTATCATCTCGCTGGTACCCCGCCTTTTATATTAGGTTATGAAGGGGCTGGCATTGTTGAAAAAGTAGGAGCTGACGTTACGAATATTAATCCTGGAGATCGTATTGCATTTGCTGATGTCCCATTTGCAAATGCAGAGCTAGTTGCTGTTCCGTCTGAGAAAGCAATTAAGCTTTTAGATTCTATCTCTTTTGAAACAGCCGCTTCTGTCTTATTGCAAGGTCTAACCGCACATTATTTAACGAAAGATAGCTATGAAATAAAACAAGGTGATATAGCTTTAGTACACGCTGCAGCTGGTGGTGTTGGGCAACTTCTTATTCAAATGATTAAACTACTAGGCGGAAAAGTAATCGGCCTAACGTCATCAAAAGAAAAAGCAAAGATAGCTACATTAGCTGGTGCTGATCACGTTTTTTTATATACGGAAGCATGGCATACAAAAGTAGTTGAAATAACAAATGGTGATGGAGTAAATGTTGTATATGAATCAGTAGGTTCTACATTAGAGGAGAGTTTTAATGCTACTAAAACTGGCGGTACTGTCGTATTTTACGGAATGGCCGGCGGTAATCCTGCGCCAGTTGATCCACGTATGCTTATGGATACTTCGAAAACTTTAACTGGCGGAGACCTTTGGAACGTGCTTACATCTTATGAAGAGAGAATAGAACGCTCCTCTCAATTATTCGAATGGATTGCGACCGAAAAATTAAAGATCGCAAGTTCTACTACATTCTCTTTACAAGATGGTGCCCGTGCTCATGAATTATTAGAGAGCCGAAAAAGCACAGGGAAGATTTTATTGATCCCATAATCGTTCCAATAAAAAAGGAAGCTAGAATGTATTTCTTTGCTTCCTTTTTTAACGTTATTTATGTTCAATTGTAAAGTGATAATAAAGTTATTTAATTCTGATCTAAAAATATAAGAGCCTGGCTACAAATCATATTGTAGTAAAGCTCTTTAAAGTTGTTTAATTTCTAACCATTTAAATGTGCTTGTAGACAAAAATTAATAATAAAGTTGTTTAAATCTTGTTCAACTAAAGCACCCGTTAGTTCAATAAGAAAAAATTATCTATTATTATTAAAGTGGCCCACCTTCAAAACCAATAGGCCATCCATCGTTTTTAAATTTTACTTTATACTGAAACTCAAAGTGACCATCATAAATAAAAGCTAAACTAAACCCAGAAAATATATAATCGTCAAAATTAACCATCTTTCCAAAAAATATTGTGGATAGATAGTAGTTCTTCATTTCTTGATTAGGGAAGAACTTCTGTAAATATTTTAATGCACAGCTTATATGTAGATGGAGTTCATCGAATGTTTTTTCTGCCATTTCGATAATCTCCATATCAGGATTTTCATTATTCCCCTGAATAATAATCTCCACATCTTCCCATTCTCCGATATTAATACTATAAAACCACCGTTTTTGAATGAGATACTTCTCTTTTTCGTATACAGGGGGATTAACTAGTTTTAATTTTTTTACCTCATCTTTAGTTAATGGTTTATCAAGAATAAGCTTTTTATGCAAAAT
Source organism: Bacillus sp. B2-WWTP-C-10-Post-4 (assembly GCF_009183805.1). NCBI lineage: Bacteria > Bacillati > Bacillota > Bacilli > Caryophanales > Bacillaceae > Bacillus > Bacillus sp. B2-WWTP-C-10-Post-4. The sequence goes on from NZ_WEII01000117.1 coordinate 7,396, forward strand.
TTCTTTGATATTAGAGACAATATATTTAGATTTGTTTAATTCTAAAGAGTCCATTTTCCACCTCATAAATTATAAAATAAAGTAAATTCCCCCTTAAGTATATCATCATCCTTATTCAACTATCCTGCACCGTTAATTCAATAAGAATTAAACAACTTTATTATTTTCAAAGGACTTTATTGTAAATTAAACAACTTTATTATCTCTTAACATCAATCTCGCTTCTTTTCAATAACCCTGTTATTTATATTTTTTCTCTACGCTTCTCTTTCTAGGCCCCTCATTTTTAAGTTTATATAATAAATGAATCTAAATATTAAAGGAAAGAACAAACCTCCTGATATCAACGATCCAATAAATACAGTATCAATAAAAGAAAGAATCCCAAATAATAGCATTCCAAAAAAATAAAATACAACTGCACTCCAATAAATAAAACGTGGAAACTTAGTTTGGAACGAATCACCTTTTTCACACGGTTTCCCAAATAACAAATGAACGAATTTAATCAACATAATCACTTCTCCATATAATTGTTAATATTCTTTTCTTCTTAGAATTGAACATAAATCACATACCATGTACCACCCATATTCACACATTCCTTACTTTGTTTTATCCCGCTTTAATGGGCAGTAAGACCCCCACCTCAAAATGCAGCGAAAGCAAAGAAGTTAGGTGGGGGGCGGGCTGCCCATTAAAGTCCGATTGGTGAGGGATGATAATCAGTGGGGGATGAAGAAAACCCCACTGATTAAAGTTTCACTTTATTTCTCGTATACTTACTTTAGATTCCGAGATGAAATGTAAGGCTAATGTCCCTCCAATACACTGCAAACTAATTTGTTGTTCCTACTCTCTAATTATACCATTACAATAATTTTCATAGTTCATTTTTAACGGAATATTCCGATTCGAATTAATAAATGATATATTAAAAAATAAAAAGGAAGCTAGAGTTCTCTACCTTCCTTTTCTTATTTTTATATTTCCACACTTTCTTTCCCTTTTGCAACGTAACTCATATCTCCAACAGACTCAACTGTGTATGTTCCATCTTGATATACAATCTTCGTCACGCTAGCATTTTCCACTCCAAGTTTTGTTTTGCTACTGTCTAACATTTCTATTAAGGTAGTAATCAAAAGCCCATGAACGACAACTAAAACGTTACCGCCACCATTTGCAGCAGATTCTTCACTAATTTTATCTATCTCTGTTTTTATACGAGTAGAAAACAATTCCCAATCTTCCGCCTGTTTTGTCGGATCTGCTACTCTAATAAGATTAATCACTTCTTGAATAGAAAGCTTCAAGAGTTCTTCTGGTGATGCAACGCCTGCAGCTTTTCCAACCACATCCCACATATTCTCAAGTTTTTCACCTTCAAAAATACCGAAATTTAATTCTCGCAAATCTTTTCTTTGCTCAAGTTTTAATTTTGATTGCTCACTATATTTTAATACTAAATTAGCAGTTTCAATTGCGCGGCCGCTATCACTACTATATGCATTCATAAAATGAATATCTTTTAATCCTGTTCCTAAATTTGTGGCAACTTCAACACCTTTTTCTACTAAAGGAGAATCTGCCCAACCTTGCGCGCGATGATTCGTATTTAATATTGTTTTACCGTGTCTTGTAACATATAACGTCACTACATTCTCATTGCTATCTGTTTCTCGCTTATTCATTTCATTCTCTCCCTTTACGTTTCTATATCAATTTTAACACCTCAATTATTCATTGAGCAAAATATACGTCAGTAGATCCGCTTAATAAAAAAAGCTATCTTTCTGTATATCCATACAAAAAGATAGCATCTTTTATGATTACATTTCTTAACCGGTACTCCTACTCAGCAAAAGCACTCGAATATTGTACAATTCCTTCTACACCTCGAAGAGCATTTTCTGTTAATTCCATTATCATAAATACCTCTTCAGGCACTTCAAACGGTGCTTTTACATTCCACTCACTTGCTTTCTTAAAACCAAATTTCGGGTAGTACTCTGGATGTCCTAATACTACAACTGATCCGTATCCAAGTTCTTTCGCTTTTTCTAAAGCAGCCGTGATCAGTTTTCCGCCAATTCCTTTCTTCTGATGGCCCCTAGCAACTGACACTGGTGCAAGTGCTAGCGATTCTACAGAAGTTCCATCTTGTTCTATCGCAATTTTAGATAACATAATGTGACCGACTATTTCCTCATCTACTGCAACGATTGATAACTCCGGAACAAACGCGTCACATTCTCTAATACGTTTTACAAGTTCATGTTCTGTTTTATCACTAAATTCTTCAAGTGAAAATACTTCTTTTACGACTTCTTCTGTTTTTCTATAATCATTTTTTTGTTCTTGTCTAATCGTTACCATTTTAACTTATCCTCTATTCTTTCTTATTTCTTTTTGAATTTTACGCAGTGCTTTTTTCGATCCGCGCTCAATATCGTGTTGCATTTTTCTTTCTTTATAATCAACAAATAGTGTATTTAAATCGTATCCTTCTGGGTATAATTCTTTCGCTGCTACCTCTAAAGTAATACGTTTTACATTTACTTCAACGAATTCACCGTTATAATATACAACAACGTTATAAAAATTATCTTTTTCCTTATAGATGATACCAAAATCATCATAATCTAATAAATTCACACGATCGCCGATTTTGTACTCATAATTAAATTCTCTTTTTTCTTGTACAAATTTCGGTTTTCTAATTTTACTTTCATTCACTTTTTCTAAAGCGTACTCTTTATTTCCCATGTACTCTTTCGCTCTTTTCAGCACATGTTCTTTTACGCTCATTTTATTCGCAATCCAAAGTGCATTACTTTCTCCTGATTTTCCGATAACTAATTTATAAAGCGGCTCTAGCGTTTCACTATTAAACTGCATCGCTGCATTCATAAAGTCATCGTGCATTTCTGAGAATCGTTTAATTTCTCCGTAATGCGTACTCGCAACGGTAATACATCCCGCAAGGTACAACTCTTCTAAAATAGATATTGCAAGTGCTGCACCTTCATTCGGTTCTGTACCGCTTCCTATTTCATCAAATAAAAGTAACGTATTATTATTTGACATCCTCATAATCTCAGAAAGATTTTTCATATGAGATGAAAATGTACTTAGTGCATTTTCGATACTTTGATTATCACCAATATCTACAAATACATTTTCAAAAATAGCGATTTCTGTACCTTTATCTCCTGCAATATGAAGACCTGACATTGTAGCTAATGTTAACAATCCAATCGTTTTTAATACAATTGTCTTTCCGCCCGCATTCGGCCCTGTAATAATTAAACTACGATACTCTTGACCAATTTCAAAATTTAAGGGTACAACTTGCCCTGTTAAAAGCGGATGCTTACAATTCACTAAATGAACGTAGCCATGATCATTTAACTTCGGTTCTATTCCATTGATCGATTTACTAAACTTCGCTTTTGCAAATACCATATCATACTGACTAATTAGCTCCATGTTAATCTTTATACTATAAATGTTTTCTAACACCATTCCTGATAAAGTCGCTAAAATTTGATATTCTTCAACCGCTTCTTCTGCTTTCAAACCCGCTAGTTCCGCATTCAATTTCGTAACCGTATGCGGTTCTATAAATACAGTAGAACCTTTTGCCGAGGCTTCAATAATACTTCCAGCAACTTGGTTTTTATAGGAAGATTTAATTGGAATCGTATAACGGTCATCCTTTTTACTAATAAAGAATTCCTGAATGAATTTCTTATTTGCACTACTATTTAAAAACTTCGTTAAACGTTCTTTTATTTTCCCATCTACAGAATCGATATTATTTCGAATTCGTTTTAACTCTTTACTTGCAGCTGCATCAATAC
>NZ_WEII01000118.1:0-10941 GCF_009183805.1 Bacillus sp. B2-WWTP-C-10-Post-4
CTTTTGTTCTAAGTTCATACACTTCTACCAAATCGATACGGAATTTTCTGATTTCAAAACTAATATGAAATAAAGGAGAATAAAAAGAAAAACTATTATCAATCTATCAATTGAAAATAATACTTAGCAAGAGTTTATCATCTTAACTCCAAGTGTATTCGTTTTGCTTCAAAATAAAGAACTTGAATAAATTTTTTCGTATCAATACGAGCAGGTAATGTTGGTTCATTATTCAATTCTGTCATCTTTCTCCTTACGGTAGTAAAATCAAAAAATCTAGAAGCATAATTTTCGAACTTCGGGTTTAAAAAATCAGTAAGTCCAAGGGATGCTAAATGGTTTAATGATTGATAAATTGCTCTCCGAATCCGTTGTTTGGAAGCTTCTATGAATCTTTTTAATTCGGCATCTTCAGCTGAATCCCCAAGTTTTTTTTGAGCCAAATTCATAAAAATCTCTTTTAGTGAGGGAAAGCCTTGTTCCAACGTGTTATCTTGTTCATATTTATATAAATAATCTAGCATATCCATTAAATCTTTACTTCCACTTTCACTGGCTATTCCTAATTCAGACAAAAGAAAATGAATGGAATTTTGAAAATGATTAAAAGTATTTAAATGTTTTTCATTACGGTATTTTTCTTGCGTACTTGAATTACTATCCAATTTTAGTACCATATTAAGCGATTCTTGAATGTTTTTTATCGATTTTTCCAAACGAATTCGTTCAATGACTTTCCGAACAACTGTTAATACTTCAATCCGGTTAATTGGCTTAATAATATAGTATTCAACACCAAGCGAATAAGCTTCAGCAATTAATTCTTTTGATTCTACTTGAGAGACCATGATGATTTTCCCTTTAAACGAAGGTTTTATTTGACGGATTGTTTTTATTCCATCTTGAATCGGCATTAACAAATCGATAAATAAAATGTCTATATTTTTAAGGATTAGCATTTGTTGCTCTAAAGATAAACCATCCTCAGCTTCTCCTATAACCTCCCCAAGGTCTTCATCCTCGATAATTTGAGCCAACATTGAGCGAACCGCTTTTTCATCATCTACTATATAAAAATACATAGAATCACCCTTTCGAAATTATATGATCAATCCCTAATCTAATTATAAAAATTGATCCTTTTCCTTCGGTTCTGTCCTCAAGCGTAACATCACCTTCAAGTTGTTCGACCATTTCTTTAACATACGATAATCCGATACCTGTCGATGGGTTGCCTAAATCATCATATTTAGAAGTAAACCCAGGCTCAAAAATTGAATCTTTATATTTTGAAGAAATACCAGGACCATTATCGCCTATTTGAAATTCAACAAAATGGTGGTCTTTATTAATGTCAATTGTGATGGTTCCCATACCTTGGATAGCTTCTACAGCGTTTGTAACGATATTATTTATAATAGATAAGATTGTGTAAATATGATAATGAGAATGCACACCATCAATTTTATACACAAATTGGATGTCTTTCTCTAGCAACCGTGCATATTTCGTATTTGCCCGTATAATGATATTTACTAGTTCATGTACAGACATATAATCTGTAAAACTTTCATCAGAAATTAGTTTTGAAAGTCCAGCAAAAATACGTTGGTTATCCTTTTTAACGTCATGGACCTCACCAGCAATTTGTAATGCCTGTTGCCTTAAATCCCCAAACTGAAAATCCATCTGTTTGTGCTCAAAAGAGTCTAAGGTTTTATATAAATCATAGGATTTTTTTGTTATATTCTCAGCATCTTGTAATGTTTTTTTTAAATGAACAGCATCTTCATATAAATTAGAGATAAGCATGAGCATGTGTTCATTTTGCTTCTTTATATGTCTCTCCCTTGATTGCGCTTCATACAATTTCATCATATTGAAAAAGCTTAGAACTATAAAACTATGGGAACATGCGATAACAATAATCTCATTTATTGCCTCGGATGTGATCGATGTTTTTAATACGAAATATTGAATCATTAATTCCACACAGTCTGACAGTATTTCAATCATGCAACCAATAAAACCAATCATGAGTGGTTGATGATAAAAACGTTTGATTTTTGCTAAATGAAAGAGATACGAATAAGTAAAATAAAAGAAAAAACTAGGATAGTGAGTATGAAAAGCGGCTAGCCAATCCATATTTCCCTTTATAATGACATCCATTGAGATACGAAATACTACAACGACTATCGCTGTTAAAAAACCCGGTAAAAATGCTGGAATTCGTCGAAACAATAACAAAAAAAAGAAAAATGTTGGTGCGCCAAAGCTCATTCTAAATGTTTCATTTAAAGGAAATGACTTTATTTCACCTACTAAGGGTACTGTAAGTATCATTAAAACGAGAATATAGATGTCTTTTTTTACTAAATTACTAAGATTCAAAATAATCACTTCTCACTTTCGCCTAACAGTCAGTATACAAACCTATTTGCATTAATACAATACTTACTCTATTTTTTTCAAAAACTGATAAATAAGATATAAACGAAAGCATTATAGATTGTGAGTATTCATTACACCCTTCTACTTTAGAAAGATACTTTATAACTCAAAAATGTTCAGACACAATATAAGGTCTGAACACTTTTGGACTCGCTCTAACACCAAAATATCTGTGCTCCTTTTTAAAATATACTTAAATCCCATTCTTTTGCAATATGTTCTAACAACATAATTCCTGGTAAACTATTCCCATATTCATCAATGGCTGGTCCGTAAATACCAATACCACATCCATCTTGGAACGATAAATCCTTCCTAGATTTTGAGGGAACAAGTGTCATAATTCCGCCGGATACCCCACTCTTAGCTGGTAATCCAATGAAAGCAGCAAATTTTCCAGAAGCATTGTACATTCCACAAGTTAGCATTAAAGCTTTTGTTAACCTAGCTACTTCTTTAGGGAGCACTTGTTCTTTGCGAATAGGATGATATCCATCATGTGCTAGTATAAGCCCTATTAAGGCAATATCTTCTGTATTTATTTCAATCGAACATTGTTTTAGGTAAACCTCTAGTGTCTCCTCCACATCTGATTCTAGAAAACCATTCTCCTTTAAATAGTATGCTAATGCTCTATTACGATGAGCCGTTTCCCATTCTGATTGAAATACTATTTCATTAATAGCGGGACGCTTCTCTATCATTTTTTCAATTAATACGTATAGAGATTCTAATTTTTCTTGCACCGATGTCCCTGGCAAAAGTGAAGCTATCGTAATCGCTCCAGCATTGATCATAGGATTAAAAGGTTTTCCTGGTTTATGTATCTCTAAACGAATAATTGAATTAAAGGCATCTCCAGTTGGCTCTACGTCAACTCGTTCTAATACATAAGAAATACCGCGACTTAAACAAGCGGCTATAAAACCGATTACTTTTGATATACTTTGTAATGTGAAAGGTATCTCCCAATCTCCTGATTTTATCATTGTTCCATCTGGCTTTACTATACAAATACCTAACTGCGATACATTTATTTCCCCCAGAGCGGGAATATAACTGGCGCTTCGTCCCTTAGCTGCATACGCTCGATAATGAGCTACCCATTGATCTAAGCAAACTTTTTCTTGACCCTCAACTTGAACGCTAGAATCCTTTATCATTTAATCATATTCCCCCGTACTATTAACTTTATATAGAATGATTTTTTCTTTACTATAATCAATAATATTTGCACTAGAACCAAGAAAAATATTCAGACATATTGCAGTCTGAATATCCTTCTTATTACACACTTTTCTTTTTTGAAGTTTTCTCATAACTATCCCAACATTCAATATTTTCAAGCCCTTTAATGTTTTCTTTATAAAAAATAGGATCTTTACCAGCTTTTTTCTGGTTTATATAATCTTGTAACGCCGCAAATGCTACTTTTGAAAGTAAGGTAATAGCAATTAAATTAATAATAACCATAAAGCCCATAAATAAGTCCGCTAAATCCCATACAATTTGAACCTTTGCAACAGAACCAAATACAATCATAGCCAACACACTTATTCTGTATATCATTAACCACACTTTACTTGTATGTAAGAAGCGAATATTTGTTTCACCATAATAATAGTTGCCAATTAACGCACCAAATCCAAATAAAAAAACAAAGATAGCAAGACAACCCGATGCCCAAGGACCTATGTGTTCACTTAATGCTGCTTGTGTAAGTGCAATACCATTTAACCCCGGTTGTTTATATGCATCAGACAGCAAAATAATAAAGGCAGTGCTAGTACAAATGATCAGTGTATCCGTTAATACACCAAATGCTTGAATCAGTCCTTGTTTCACCGGATGACTTGTTGTTGCTGTTGCGGCAACGTTTGGTGCACTTCCCATACCAGCTTCATTTGAGAATAAACCGCGTTTAACTCCATTCATAAGTGCTGCACCAATTGAACCGCCTGCTATTTGTTTAAAACCAAATGCGTTTTGAACAATAAGAGAAAGAACTTCCGGCATTTTTGATATGTTGGTAACTACAACAAATAATGCAACTCCAATGTATAATACCGCTAAAAATACCACCTTGTATTCAGCCATTTTTGCAATACGTTGTACACCACCAAAAATAATCGCAGCGAAAGCAATAGCCATGATTATCCCAACTGTTAGACGATCTGTACCAAATGAGTTTTGAAAAGCAATTGTAACTGTATTTGATTGTACTGAATTGAATACAAGACCAAAAGTAATTGTGATTAAAATAGAGAATAATACTCCCATCCAACGTTTATTCAACCCTTTTTCCATATAATAGGATGGACCACCGCGGAAACCAGTTTTATCTTTTACTTTATATATCTGTGCTAATGTGCTTTCGACAAAACTGGAGGCCGAGCTAATAATAGAAATAATCCACATCCAAAATACAGCTCCAGGACCACCTAATGCAATTGCAATCGCAATTCCTGTGATATTCCCTGTTCCAACGCGGGCTGCCATACCAATACAAAACGCTTGAAAAGGAGAGATTTGATCTTTAGAACCACTTTTCCCCTCCATTAATACACGGACCATCTCTTTTAACATTCGAAACTGTACAAAATTCAATTTAAATGTAAAATAAATTCCGCAAATAACAAGCATAATAATTAACAATTTAGACCATAAAAAATCATTTGTTGATCCGACTAACTCTACAAAAAATCTTTCCATATTATCACTCCATACCAAAAATTTATCTATCATAATCTATATAAAATCACCTATATTCCTTGGCATAAATACCTCATTCATATTCAAATACAACAAGGATAAAAATTTTCTATATTAATAGAATTGGCCTGTTTAAACAAACATCGCAACACGCAACTACGAAACTGAATTTTCTAAAAACTTACCATTTATACACAAGATGCTCTATCCCCTTCTGCAAAACTAATATTCTTATCCACTAATGTTGTTGTACTATTATGTTTGTTTCGTTTACCGGTGATTTACATTTTAATCATAATAATCAATAGTGATTAACTGGTTTTTTGTTAATTTTCTTAAGAACATGGAAATATCTCCTTTCTTACTACTAATCTCAAAAATAGGCTAGGTAAAAATTTCACGAAAAATCTATAAAGCGCTTTCAATCTTTAACTAAGAGAAGTTTGTCTTTAATTTATAATTAAAAGTACAGAATGTTACGAAAAAGTACAGATTTTTATAAAAACAAAAAATTTTTTAAGATTTTTCATCTAAAAAAACAGTGAGATTTTGTGAATTTTATACAGTATCCAAACGTCGTAGATTTTGTTCTATCTATCCTTTGACAAGTCTCTATTTTCTTCATATAAACATGCATACTTTTTCTCTTTTAGAAGTTCATATAAATTATTTAAAATCAAGAATCAACGGAATATTATAGGAATATTTAAAAAATAAAACATTTAATTTATTTATGGTATCATACAAAAAACATTTGTTTTCTCAATTAATCCCCCTAGTTGGATTCGTCTATATTGCACATATTTACAACATGAAAGACACTAAGAAAAAAAGGATTTTGTTGAAGGGATGAAACATTACAAAACTCTTATTTAGGACCTTATGTCATCCTCTTTTCTAGCAATATCGAGTTATCCCAAAAAACGTATATTTACTAACATAAATTACAGGTGGTGTATTGTGAAAGAAATAGTATTTGTTCAAAATAAAAAAAGACTCCTTATGAAATTCGAATTTTTAAAAAAGGATTTAGTACTTACCATTTCACTGATACTAGCAATTGTCAGCTGTTTAATACATTCGCCAAAGATCGAATATATTAACTTTGAAGTGTTAATTAGCTTATTTAATCTGATGGTAGCCATTAAGGCCTTGGAACAGCTAAAGATATTAGACAAACTTGCCGTTGCGATTTTAAATAAATGCAATAACAGCAGGTCAATTTCTATTATTCTAATTTTGTTATGCTTTATTTGCTCCATGTTTGTAACAAATGATGTCGCTCTCCTCACTTTTGTACCAATAACACTTGTCATTAGTAAAAAAACACAAATGAACATGATGGATACAATCATCCTGCAGACAATTGCGGCAAACATCGGTAGTAGCTTGATGCCTATGGGAAACCCACAAAATTTATACCTATATTCTTACTATGGAATTAAGCTCATCCCATTTTTAGGTTCAATCCTGCTTTTAGCTGTACTTGGAATTAGTTTGTTATTTATATTTACTCAAAAACTTCAAAAAACAGATTTGAAAATAGAACTACCTGTTATTACCGTGAAAAATCAAAAAAAAGCTACCGTCTGGATTTTGATACTTATTACTATCATTGCATCTATTTTTGGTGTTATTAATTATTACATTGCGCTAATAGTCACACTGATAGCAGCATTTACGTTAGATAGAAACTTACTATTTAAGATCGATTACTTTCTTCTAATAACCTTTGTCTGTTTTTTTATTTTTATCGGAAACATTTCCCATTCCGATGCACTGGGGACATTTGCTCGCGCTAATTTAAGAGGAGATACTTCAGTCTTCTTTAGTTCCATATTTTTGAGTCAATTGATTAGCAATTTTCCTACTTCAATTCTTCTATCAAACTTTACTTCTGATTGGAAAGCTTTATTACTAGGAGTAAATATTGGAGGGCTTGGAACAATTATCGCATCTTTAGCCAGTGTAATCTCCTATAAACTATTCATTCAGGCCAATGTTAAAGAGAGTAAGGCGTATTTAATTAAATTTAGCATTTACAACTTTGCATTTTTAATCATACTTACATGTATACAATACTTTATCTTTAAATTTCTAAAAATTTTTTAAAAAATTGATTCCTTTAGAAAAACCCAAATTTCTCAGCATTAAATTGAGAAATTTGGGTTTTAATATAGGTATGTTCACTATTTTGAGATGTTCCCAAAGCGAAACTCTTTTAGCTTTTACGTTATTTATTAGAATTCGGTTCATTTTTTATGCACTCAGTTATATAATAAATGACTGAATTTATAGGGTAATAACTTTCAATTAATAATAGAAAGTTATTACAATGTTATTTCATTTTTGAAGTCCTCTTCACAAAATCCTTAATGTCCCTCAAATTTTTCCCACTAATATTATCTTTGATGGTTAAATTTAGTTCAATTTCTAATTTTGCAAATACTGCTCCTACACAATTATAGATACTTAATCCCTCTATACTCTTTCAAGCGGTAATCCATTCCGATGGAAATTACAAATGACAAAATTTATCCGTTTTTCCTACTTGCTAAATTCAGCAAGTAAAATGTTTTTAAAAACTTCTGGATTATTAAGGTTTAAACTGTTCGAATTGATAGCGAGTGTATGTTTACCTCCAAGCGTTCCACCAGCAAAAGTGGAAAACCCTGGAACGGCCCCCCTGTGTCCCCATACCGAGACACCGTTCGGAAGCTTAATTTCAAGTATTCCAAGACCATATCCGGTTCCCTCTCTATTTGTAGGAACTGTAGTAAGCATTTGTTTTAACTGCTGCTCCTTCAGTAATTTGCCACCTAGTAAGCAAGAGAAGAATTTGTTTAAGTCGTCAGCAGTAGAAATCATATCTCCATCCGAGCTACCTGGGTTAATATAAGTAACATCTTTTAGCTCACTCGCTCCGTCTAGTTGCAAATAGCCACGGGCATGCTTGGTGCCTGGAATCACGCTTGAATTACCAGGTAAAAATGTATTTGACAAATCAAGCGGTTCAATAATCCGATTTTCAACCTCTTCCGCATAGCTGTTTCCTGTTACTTTTTCAATAAGGATTCCTAGTATTACATATCCTGTATTTGAATAAGACCAACCCTTTCCTGGGGCAAAGTCTGGGGGAAGTGAAATCCCCATCTTTACAAATTCTTCAGCCGTATACGATTTTTTTATATCCGTAATATCAAAGTCTTTTGAATTTATATAGTCAGCAATACCACTTGTATGATTCAATATTTGCCGGATCGTAATCTGGTTACCATCATATCCGTTTCCTTGAATAACACCAGGTAACCATTTTTCAATGGAGTCGTCTAGATTCAAACGGTTCTCTCCAGATAATTGAAGTAGAACTGTTGCAATGAACGTTTTCGTCACACTGCCAATGCGAAAGCGAAAATCTGCTTTCATTGGTTTCTTAGTTTTCAGATCCGCTACCCCAGCTGTATAACTCCAAGTTTTACCCCCCTTAGAAATTTTAGCGAGTATTCCTGGGTATCCAAGTTGCAGTTCATCTCGCATTGCTTTCTTAACGGAAGTACGATCGCTTTGCGTACTTGTTTGTAACGAACTAGATACATTTTGCGTAGGTTCTGCTTTTACAATTAATGTTGGTGTTATGTATAACAGGGAACTTCCACCTATTAAAAGTGCTAGACTTGCACATGTAATTTTACTGCGTGTTTTCATAAAAAATTCCTCTTTTCTATTTAAATTGTATTGATGGCTGATAGCTGTCTCATATACTAATCACACAGCTATCAACTCTCCCAATGATAAAAGTCAACACTGAATTTGCAATCAACGTACTAATCATTATTTTCACAAACACCATTGTGTTCTAACAATCTCTAAATCACTCTTTTTCCACATACATATTAACCATAGAAATTACTTCTTTTCCTTAAAACACTCTTGTTACTGATTATTTGTTTTATATGTAGGCCGTACTTGTTCCCCCCTTCATGCCTCCTTATATTTTTATCCTACACAATGAAAATCTCTTTTTTCTTACCTATTCCTTACAAATTCCTTACATACAAAATCACTTCTACAATAGGATTGAAGTAGCATCTGTGCCCGAAAGCGCAAAAAACACCAATGCTTTTCGCTTCAGTGTTTTTGCGCTTTACATATTGTAAGATTCGTTTTACTCTTAACAGGTTAAACTGCTGATTTTTTCTAATGCGATTATTCTTCTTGCTATATAAAACAAATTTCATTGTGTTATATGAAATTTGTCATTAAGGCACATGATTCTAAATTTATTGATGTACTTGAGATGGACTCACTTTTTGAATTTGAACAAGTATATCAAACGCTTTACCTAATGATATATCAACAGTTTTTAGTATATCAGGCCCTTCGGTAGTTATTCCAGCGAAAATTGGCTGTTGTTCGTTTAACCAAGTTTTTGTCACGCCGTTCGCCTTACGTAAATCAATAAAAAATTGATCTTTTTTGACCTGTCCAAAAATGTAGTTATAACTGTTTGGATCATCCGATTTTAATGTTCCATAGGGGCCAAATTCACCATTGCTATTCTTCACATTGTATTGTCCTTCATAAACTGACGTTCCAATAGATACGTACCGTTTTCCGTAATATTCTGCTAAATGCTGCCCTGCTACTTTAGGGTATATAAAAGAAAGCATATTTGTTTTCGAAACGTGTCCATTATGTCCCCATACAATGGTTTTTCCTAAATGTTCTTCAGTCCACTTCGCATTTTCATACAATGCAATATCATGTTTCAAATAAAAATCCGCTGGTTTATCAGGAGGTGTCGCTAACATTGTAGTAAACTGTTCAATAATACGAGCATTTTGCTTTATCCATACGAACTCTTTAGATTTCCCATTTAAATGACTTTTATTTTCCTCTAATAAAGCACTAATTTGTTTAGCATCTAAAACATACTTTTCTTTTTCTTCTTTCGTAAGGCTTTCAAAAGTATTCATATCCTTTGTTACAGGAATAAGCCCTTTTATCTTCTCTTCTACTCTAGGCAACAGTTTTGAATTGTTCGCTTTAATATATTCTATTATATTATTATAAACATTTTCGTTTACTGATTGAATGTCCATCCCGATGACACGTACTTTCGATTTATGTTTTGGATTAGCATTATATTGCCGAATCCAATCAAGTAAATCTAGCATTTCTTTCGTCTTAAATACAGGTGTTAGATGTTGGTTTGGGTTTCCCTTACCAGTAAGAACATATCGATCAAGTTCCAAGGCCCTGTCCCATCCCTCTTCTAAAACTAGATTGGTAAAGCCCTTTTCAGATACTAAATACTTAACAATGCGGTGTTTCATCGTAAAAACTTCATGAGCCCCATGCGTAGCTTCACCTAAACCTACAATTGAAGCTGAACCTACCATATCCTTAAGTGGTTTCAAATCATTAAGAGATGCAGTTGGATTAGTTGTTTTTAAAGGCTTTGCATGTGCTTCTAACCATTTCGCTATTTGATTTGTATTATAGGGAGCTGTAACAGAAACCTCTGTTTTCGAATCTGCATAAGTATTTCCTACAAAATGAGTCATTGTTATAGCAGAAGCAACAATTGCAATAATTATTTTCTTTTTCATAAAAAACCTCCTGAAATATTTACTTATAGCTTTTTGACATACTCTGCCAACTTCCGTTTAAAACATTCATTTTCTTATTACTGTTAAGATACATTTATTCTAGTTCCTAAAACTCACTTATTTCTTAATAGGTTCTTAAGAAATTCTTAATTCACTTATACAA
>NZ_WEII01000119.1:0-5671 GCF_009183805.1 Bacillus sp. B2-WWTP-C-10-Post-4
CATAAATTTCATTAACTCTTCAGGAGTTTTAAAATTTATAATTAAGTTACTTGTTACCTCTTGAATTATATAATTTAAATTTTTAGTTACTGTCATCTATATCTTCCTTTTCTACAATTTATAAGTTACAAATCTATTACTTCTTCCTGTTGAAAATGTTTCATTTGTAAATTGTACAACTCAGAATATAAACCCTCGTTCTCCATTAATTCATAATGATTTCCTTCTTCAACAATTTCTCCTTCTTCAAGAACAATAATTTTACTTGCATACCGTAGTGTAGTATACCTATGTGAAATAAAGATGCCTATTTTATTGGCAACTAAGGTATAAAATCTTTGAAATATATCAGCTTCGGCTTTTGGGTCTAAAGCTGCACTGGGTTCATCTAATATATACAGCGAGGCATCCCTCATAAATGCTCTTGATATAGCAACTCTTTGCCATTGGCCTCCAGAAAGTTGGTTCCCTTCCTGGAAGTATTTACCTAATTGTGTTTCTAATTTCTGAGGTAATTTTTCAGTTAAATTTGGAAGCCCCGCATTAAAAAGCGATTTTTTGATTTTAACATCATTCTCCAAATTTTCTATATCCCCAAAACCAACATTATTTCTTAATGACATTTCATACTGCACAAAATCTTGAAAAACCATCCCTATTTCACTGTATAACTTAGTTGGGGGTATATCTTTTATGTTTCTTCCATTAATAAGTATATCTCCTTCAAAATTTGTATATAACAATGTCAATAATTTAACTAATGTTGATTTCCCCGAACCATTTCTACCAACTAATGCTAAAGTCTCTCCTTTTTTCAAGCTAAATGATACATTCTTGAGAGCGTAATGATCTGTTTCAGGATATTTAAAAGAAACATTTCTAAACTCTATTGACTCTATAGGTTTTTTTAGAATTTTATTATTTACTTTATTTCCTATTACTTTGTTATCTACTTCTTTTACAGGATAGTCTAGAAAAGAAAAGAGTTGCTCTATATACAAATTATTTTTACAAATATTTACAATGTTAAACATTATATTTTGTGAGTTGTTGTAGGTTAAAGTAACTGCTGAAATATATGCTACTAAATTCCCTAAGTTTATTTCTCCTTTAAAAGCAGCAAAGGCAATATACATAATAATCCCACCAATTAAAACATTACTTATAATTTGGGAAAATAATGATAAAATTGTACGTTTCTTTGCCAAAGATTTATCTTCATTAAGAAAATCATTTATGATGTTTTGGTAATCATTTAAAAAGTGACCATGTAATTGATAAAGTTTTGCTTCTTTAAAACTTGAATCTCGAGTCAATAAGTAAGTTAAATACCAAGATTTTCTATACCTAGGGATACGATTATAGTGAATAACAAACTCTTTTTTACCTAAATGTAAATAAGCAAAAAAGAATAATATAGGTATTAGCCCCAATGATAACGCGATACTCCAATTCCAATTAATAAGAATAGCCGCTGAAGAAAACAAAGTCACACAACCTGTAAATATAGACAAAATTTGCTGGAATATTTCAAAGGGACGATAATTAGCCTCTTGTTGAGACCTTTGTAATTGGTCTTGCACCTCTGCATTTTCAAAATCTTCTAGACATAACTTGCCTACTTTTTCAAAAATTTCAACATTAATATGGTTTGATATATTTGTTTTGTATATAGATGTAAAATGCGTTTCTAATATAGACAAAAATTCGTTAAAAATGGTTAAAGCAATAAACAGTAGCACAGTTTCTGCTGTAGAGCTGAAATTTACAGTTCCCATCGTTTCACTAACACTATTTACAATGTTTTGTGTAGCTAGCAATAACACAGCGGGAATTAGTCCTCGACAAAGGCTAATTAATAGAATAAATATTAAATATACATAATTAGCCCGCCATAAGAAAAGAAAAATTCGAGGCCAATATGAGAATGCAAATATAATATTTTGTAAGCTTACGGATTTGTCAGTTTGATCTACTTGCATTGTTATCCTCCTGTTTCATTTTCTGAAAATCACTATATAGTATATTGAAAGTTAAAATTGTGTAATGCATGTCGATAAAGAGTCAATACCTTTGTTTCATACTCTCGATTAATTCCTATAAGACGGTTTAAATGAAGATGGATTAAACTATCTAGAATATTATCAATATTAGAATATAAAATACCTTGCTGTTCAAGGAGCCTAATATATTCAACATATTCAGCTAAGGCATTCTCTCGTATAATTAAAAGATTTATCAATTGGCTTTCATCCACAGTTAGTGAAGAAGTATCTTCCACTACAAATTTTTTAAAATAATTTAAATATTCATCTCTATTCTCCCTAAATTCTTTTAAAAACTCCTTATATTCTATACGTTTATCTAGCCATTCTATTTGTTCTGTAAGGTCTGATTTAAAGAATTTCATATAATGATTAACATTAATAAAAGCTAAGATATCTTTAGAAACCGAAAAATTTTCAAACCTTTTTTTTCTAATTAACTCTAGGGAAATCAGACTGTCTAAATAAAATATTTTTTCAGCCTTCTCCATAGCGATTGCCCCTCCATATCGTTCTATCTCTGGGTCATATGTATCAAAAGTTACCCTATTAATAATGCCTAACTCTTTTAAAGTATTTATCCATTTTATAATAATAGGGAGACCCTCATGTATTAAAACCTCTGTGTCTGCCTTAAATCGAATCCTAATATGAAATTCCGGATCTTTAAATCTCATAAAGAAGAAATTCTCATACCAGTTATTTTCTTTAATAAATTGATATAAATATTGCCCTAACATCTCTTCTTGTCGATCATTAACACAATAAAGCTTTACAAATATCCAATTTTCAAATGGGTACTCCATTCTTTCTTTGTCACTAATAATAGGTAGTTTTTTTGAAAATTCTATATTTTTATCATCTTTTATAATTGATTTTTTTCTATTTACCAAAGAGAACACGAATTCTTTGCAGTCCTGCGAGTGATTAATATCTGTACTTTCTGTATATAGACTCTCTTCTAGAGATATAAAAGAATTATCTTTGATTTTTTTAGTTTCCTTAAATAAGTCATTCAGATGAATTTTATTTTCTAAATCTAATAATATCCTGTTATCGAAATGAACTAAAAAGACGAGCTTAGGAATATTAAATTTCTCCCTAAATACTTTAAAATGCTTATAAAACTCCTCTTCATTTTTGCACTCTTTAAAAGAATAAGTTTTTATATTCCACCTAGCTGGTGCCAATACAAATTTTTTATACGTTATTCGAGGTATAAATGAAATACCAAGATTAGTTATATTACTAAAAATATATGGATAGTTATTTCCTGTTTTTTGTTGCCCAATCTCTATTAAGAAACGATATATATTTGGACAAAGAGAAGGATTTAACATATGACTAGCTAACGGAATAATTTCTTTCCCCATTGATAAAGATTTAATAAATAAACTGTCGTGAGTGGCGCCAATTACAATATCATTTAAATTAATATTATTTCGCGTATATAAGTTATTGGTTATATTAATTTGGTGACTTCTCCTCTCACCAATCTGACAAACATTTAAATTACGATTATTTATAGGTGTGGGCAAAACTTCTGCTAAAATAGAATTCGGATGTAACTCTTGCTCTTTTTTAGCTATTTCCCTCCAAAACTCTCTATCACTATCGTTTAAGTAATTAATAAATCTGCCTAATGTAGTACCTGCTCCTGTTGAATAAGGATTCGGTCCTAATATAAATTCATACTGTTTATCATTCCCTACATTCCTAAAAAAGTAGACATCTAAAGAATCTGGTAATGCTATTTTTTCAACAACTTGACTTTTCAAAGTCTCTATGTCTTGATCAGTTATAGATAATTCCATTTCATTTGTTAAGTAACACTCTGTAATCTTATCTAGAAAGACCCTATCAACATGTCCCAATCCAAAAGATTGTTCAATATTCCCTTCATTTTGGGGAGGATATTGATACCCATTAGGAGCACCTAAACCTAATTCTTTGTCTAAAAGTTCTAAAATTGGCACTTCTCTGTCTAAACCATATTTTCCTAAAAATCTTGAGTGATATTCTTTTAAATCATTATTACTTATGTTTCCATTCCATGCTGTAAATTTACATAGCAATTCAACAATTTCTTCAATATCTTTTCTATGAGTTTCTTCTATATAATAGTCATTATTTAAAGAGATTAAATCCACCTTTAAAGGGTTTTTCACTTGAACTATCTGCTTCATTTTTTCTGTGATATCCATATAAAGTGATAAACCTTCCCCTAATGTAGCTCTTTCATACTCTTTTATATTCATATATATATCGTGAAGTTCTGCCCCAATGACCTGAATATTATTTTTTTCTGACAAAATCCCTAAAATGTGTTTTAAAGTATCTGTATCTTCGTTAGAACATCTTAATTCTGTTACTAAAAATTCTTGTTTAACTAACTCATATATAAATCTTTCAATAATTTCGATGTCTACGTCAGAGTGAGTTGAATAAATTTTATGTAATAAATCACCAAATTTAATATCTTCTTTTGAATGCTCAAAAACCTGCTCTACTACTTCATTATAATTTATTGAGGTGGAAACGTAATTTTGTTCACCTTGTTTATCATTGACACTATCTGTTGAGTAATTTAATTTTACCCTTGAGCCGTTAATCATTATGCCCTGATTCAATTTAACTTTTAATTGCCTAACTATGCTTAAATCAGACTCTAATAGTTTAATTAAATTAGTAGCCCATTCCATATCTACTTGCACATACTTCTTTAAAGAGGCATAATCTTCCGATGTATTACAAGTAGAAAACCTCCCCATTCCAACGCTGGCACTTAATCCAAAGGGAGTTGTTCGAGTAGAGATACGATTTAGGTATCTGAAGATCCCTTTAACAACATTTCTTTTATTTTTAAGCTTACTATCAGGGGTAATTTGTTGTATTGACTGAAGAAGAGACGTACTAGACACCGCTATTGCTTCTTTTATTTCCTTGTTATTTTCGACTATATTTTTAAAAAACAGAAGAGTATCATCTAAATTCAAATTATTTAATTGTGGATTTGAAAGTTGTTTGTGAAAGAAATCTAATGAGAGAAGTGGAGAACGTACCATAAAATTATTTAATACCTCAAATGAAGATTGTTTTACTTCCTTCTCTTTTACTACATTTATCTTTGTAATACTCATAAAAACCACCCTATTCTTAATTGAGTTAAAAGAAAAATCCATCCCGTAATTTAAAAACGGGATGAACCATCTATTTAAATATTTGCACAGTAGAAGTACAATTGAATTATTAAGTTATCAAATTATCGGGTTATTTAAAATTAGCATCCGAATGAAATACAAATAGCTGTTGGACAACGACGAAGAGATTGCTTAATGATTGTACCAATTGTATCTGGTTGTACATCACCTTGTAATTTCACTGCATCCTTTTGTACATCTAAATCAAAAGCATTTTTCATTATTAATTCCTCCCTATTAAATATTCGCACAGTAGAAGTGCAATTGAATTATTAAGTTATCAAATTATCGGGTTATTCAAAATTAGCATCCGAATGAAATACAAATAGCTGTTGGACAACGACGAAGAGATTGCTTAATGATTGTACCAATTGTATCTGGTTGTACATCACCTTGTAATTTCACTGCATCCTTTTGTACATCTAA
>NZ_WEII01000119.1:5771-10932 GCF_009183805.1 Bacillus sp. B2-WWTP-C-10-Post-4
TGTAATTTCACTGCATCCTTTTGTACATCTAAATCAAAAGCATTTTTCATTATTAATTCCTCCCTATTAAATATTCGCACAGTAGAAGTGCAATTGAATTATTAAGTTATCAAATTATCGGGTTATTTAAAATTAGCATCCGAATGAAATACAAATAGCTGTTGGACAACGACGAAGAGATTGCTTAATGATTGTACCAATTGTATCTGGTTGTACATCACCTTGTAATTTCACTGCATCCTTTTGTACATCTAAATCAAAAGCATTTTTCATTATTAATTCCTCCAAATGAGTTTTTTTGTTTGTGATCACACTATTAAATTACATTATTTTCATATTATTGTAAATACATGTTATATTAAGAATATTTTATTTAATTCTTCGAATCTTTTCTTATGTTTCACAAATATTAAAATTATTACAAAATTAATAATTTTAATCCTTTCGATTTACTTAATTTTCATTTTAAAGTAAAATATATTGCGATTTTAAAACAAAACCTATTTTGATGGCAAAATACTGAAAATCCACACCTCAAATCCTGAAAAATCCAAATAAAAAGGTTGAATTCTAGTACAAAATCTCTAAAACTCTTGAAAGTGATTTTTTAAATTACTTTCAAGAGTTTTCTGTAAAATTGCTATGTAAATTATTTGGTCAGGCTTATTTATATATTCAGTGTACGCTAGTTCATCATCATACTGATCTTGTAAATAACTTCTCTCATAACTTGGAATGTCTTCTACTGTATATTCTATTTGCTTATTTACTTTTGAAAGAGAAAGAATTAACTGAGGGTTCACTATAAAACTATCATCAATCTCCGGTAAGTCGTCTAAATCATTTACTTCTAACTCTCTAATTAAAAGGTTCATCGTATTCTCCTTTACGGGGTACCTCCAATTCATACTATTTCCCCTAGTTCTTTATGTGACTCTAATTTACTAACTGATTAGGGCTATTGCAAATCAAAATAATAAAACCGCATCTCCAATTATTAGATAACTATCTAATACATTGGAGATGCGGTTCACTTAGGTCATTGATGTCTCAGCTCTTCTCTTTATTTGAAAATTACATCTACCATACTAATTTAATATTATATTCCTGAAGCCAACCATTAACTTGAAGTAAATAATCTATTATACCTCGTGCATCATTACCTGAAATTACTTCGTCTTTTCCTTCTGCAATAGCACGAACTCTTTCTACATTAATTAATGGCAAAATAGGTGATTCAGGATTGTTCAACACATCTAACATCCAATCACTAATACCTTGTAGATAAGAGGCATCCTTTGTGCTTGGATATGCACTTTTTTTGCGATAACGTACATCTTCTGGAAGTACATTTTCAAAAGCTCGACGTAAAATACCTTTTTCAATATTGTCTATGCTTTTCATTTCGAATGGGACATTCCATAAGTATTCTACAAGCCGGTAATCGCAAAATGGAACTCGTACTTCAAAGCCATTCATCATACTTGTGCGATCTTTTCGTTCTAACATAAATGGCAAGAAACGAGTAATAAACATGTAAGACATTTGACGTTGCTTCATTTGCAGATCACTTTCACCTTCTAAAAAGGGAACCTCAGCAACCGCATCTTCAAATTTTTGTTTTTGATATTTTCCAGGGCTAATCTTAGCTTTAAAATCCTCTGATAAAATTTCTGTACTATACCATAAATTAACACTCCAAGGGAATATCTCTGCATCTAGAAACTTCTCTTGATGGAACCATGGATATCCTGAGAATACTTCATCTGCGGATTCGCCTGAAAGTGCAACTGTTGCGTCTTTTTTCATTTCCTTAAATAGCAAATAAAGAGACGTTTCTAGTTCTCCAACTCCAGGTAGATCACGCGCTCGCATTGGAGTTAATAAATACTCTATTAAACTATCTGATCCTAACTCTATAGAATGATGCTTTGTTCCTACATATTCAGCCACACGTTTCACCCAAGGTTCATCACGATCAAAACGAAGGAAGTCTTGCTCAAAGTCTTTTTCATCATTGATGAAATTCAGGGAATATGTATGAAGACGTTCCCCTTTATTCCCAAATTCATTTCCTGCTAAACCTGTTAAACCACTGGAATCTAAACCTCCGGAAAGCATAGATACCACTGGTTTATCAGCAATTAACTGACGTTTAACCGTATCTTGTAAAATGGAGCGGATTGTCTCGACTGTTGTATCAATATCATCAACATGTTTTTTACTTTCAAGTTTCCAATACTGTGTCGTAGTCGAGCCATTAGAGGTAAATGTCATATAATGGCCAGCACGCACTTCATGTATATCCTTGAAAATAGCATGACCAGGAGTACGTGTTGGTCCAAGGCAGAATATTTCAGAAAGTCCTTCTTTATCTACCTCAGCATCTACAAGTGGATGCGAAAGTAAAACTTTTAACTCTGAACCAAAGAGAATTGCGCTTCCCCTTTGAGCGAAAAATAAAGGCTTCACGCCTAGATGGTCACGACCAAGCATCAATTTCCCAAATCTTTCATCCCAAATACCAAAAGCAAAAATCCCATTTAAATGTTGAACACAATCTTCTTGCCACTCTAAGTAAGCATGTAGTAATACCTCTGTATCTGACTTGGTCTGAAATTCATGACCTTTCTCCTCAAGTTCTTTACGTAATTCTTGATAGTTATAAATTTCTCCATTGAACGTAAGGCCAATCGTATCATTTCCATCTTTATACAGCATAGGTTGAAGGCCACCTTCAGGATCAATGACGATGAGACGTCGATGACCTAATGCCGCTCGTTTTGAAAACCAATGCCCCTCTGCATCAGGTCCTCGGTGAATGATAGCATCTGTCATTTTTTTTAACGTTTCTTGTTCATGAGACAGGTCTTTAGACCAGTCTATCCACCCTGCAATTCCACACATAGTATCTACCTTCTCTCAAATAGTATAGAAACCGACTAAAATTCAATATCAGTCGGTTTTCCGTAAAAAAATCCGACTAAAAACATCTTTTAGTCATGTTTATATAATAAAATGAATTGAATAAAAAATCAAATAATTCACTCAAGAAAGAAATCACTGTCCCCTTTCACTTGAATTCCCATCGTCCGATTATAAAAATTATTACCTCAAACTTTCAACTTTATCCCTAGGTTATAAAGTTGCATTCTATTATAGTTATATACTAGAAATAAGAATGGTGTATGTTATTCTATAAGAAGCAACTAGGGGCCTTTCTATTAAGCTAAAAAAAATGACAAGTAGAATGATAGAGAATGTAATGAAAGAAAACTTCGCTAAATATTTCAAGGATAGGGTGTAGACAATGATCAAATTAGAAAAAGAAAATAAAAAGATGAAAATCATTCAATCTGCCACAATACTGTTCTCTACGCGTGGTGTCCGTAACACAACAGTTGATGAAATTGCAAAGACAGCTAAAGTTGGTAAAGGTACTATTTATTATTACTATACAGATAAAACTGAAATATTATGCGACTGCTATATGCGTCATATTCAGCTTAAGCGCTCACAATTATTTAATTTATATAAAGAAGAAAAAGATGTTTTACTTCGAATACAAAAAATTCTTCATTATATCAGCCTAGAATATCATCAAGATCCATTTGTTTCTACACTCTTTCAAGAATATAAAGAGTACCATTCACCTGAAATTACAACTTGTTTTAAACAATCTGAAGAAGAAGCAATTAACATGATAAGTAATTTACTCGAAAAAGGTTATCAGCAAGGAGCTTTGCATAAGGTACCATTACCGCTTACAGCTTTTATGTTAGTACGAATGATTTTTAACTACGAACAGGATTATATAAAAGATGATAAAAGTGATACAGAATTTCTGCAGTTGCTAAAACATATGCTTCTTAAAAACTAGTTTTAACCACATATAAAAAATAAGTGCGGTGCAATTATATGAAGAAGAACGTGAATAATGGCGGTTTGTTATGAGTTCTTTCCACTCTAGACAAACATGCGAAATATCCAACGCTTATGTAGGAATGAATGAAAAAATAGTCCAGTAAAAAGAGCGTGTTTTCATCTATCTAAACACGCTCTTATAAATATTTAAACCCTATATGAATTGCCTATTCCATTCTAATTGTCTTTTAACTCATACATATCTTTTTATATTCGGTTATCATGCCAGAAATTTATTGGAAAATGATTGTTCTCATCATAAGCTTCAAATTCATACCCTTTTTCTTTTAACCCTTTTATAATTGCTGGAACTGCCGCGACAGATTGTGGATGAATATCGTGCATTAAAACAATTTCTTTTGAAGACGTTGCACCTGCTAAGACATTTTGAACAATTTTCGCAGCTGCTACATCAACAGGTAATTTATTGTATTTCCAATCTAAAGAATCAATTGTCCAATCCCATACTTTAAAATTATTTCCGACCACTTCATTTCGAAGTGATTCATTTAATCCAGGCATTGATCCATATGGTGGGCGTGTTAATTTCGGTGAGTTTCCAATAACATTTCTAATTAAAGATTGATCTTCTTTCATTTCCTTCACATATTCCTGATTGGTGTATAACTTTTTAAAATCATGTGTCATACTATGCATGCCCACATAATGGTTTTCTACATGCTCTCGTTTCACTAAATCTGGGAACCTTTTCACATTATCGCCAATTAAAAAGAATGTTGCTTTTACATCATTTTTCTTTAATACATCTAATAGGTTAGCTGTATATTTTCCTGGTCCATCATCAAAAGTTAAATATGCAACTTTCCTTTCTTTACCATCAAAACGATTAGGTACCGATTTTTTTAATTCATTTTTAGGTAGACTGCTCACTTGTTGAACACTGTTTCCCTCTTCCGCATTTACCAGCTTAGGATTTGTAATAGATTGAAACATGTAATACCCTATTGCTACTAATGTAATAGCCAACAATACACTTATAATTCTTTTTTTCTTAAGCTTAATTTTCATATTATAATCTTCTTTCTATCAAATCATTCCACTTTAAGTCGTTTAGTTTTATTATTCTATTAGCTTATTAAGTTTTTTAACTTAACCAATCTCAATTTTGGACTAATCATTTTAATAATCTATATAGGTGAAAATTAGTGCCCTGCACTAGCGTTCATGGCATTTCCTATAATAGTTAAAACTACCGGAAATAATACTGGTCCTAAGG
>NZ_WEII01000011.1:0-83855 GCF_009183805.1 Bacillus sp. B2-WWTP-C-10-Post-4
CATTAATCCATGTTTTACACTGTATTCCTTAACAACATTTCGGTACAATACAAATACAACGATTTTAAATGAGGTGATGTTCATGGCAAAGCGCTATGAAAATATGGATAATGTTAGTACAAAAAAATCAATTCGCTCTTTTTTACGCTGGCGTAAAGAACGAAAGCAAAACAAAAAAGATTTTTCTTTCTTAGTAGAACAATCACCCGTTAAACAAAGTGCATTTTTGCAAAGTAATGTTGAAAAAACGACTATCACATGGATTGGGCATTCCACTTTTCTTATCCAAACGAATGGACTTAATATATTAACAGATCCAGTATGGGCTAATAAATTAAAGCTAGTTCCAAGACTTACAGAACCTGGACTCTCTATAGAAGCACTACCTAAAATTGATATTGTCCTTATTTCACATGGTCATTATGATCATTTAGATTTTTCAACTCTTCGTCAGTTGAATGATGATGTTCTATATCTTGTACCTATTGGATTAAAAAAATTATTTACTCGTAAGAGATTTAAACATGTAGAAGAGTATAAATGGTGGGAAAGTACGATAATTAACGAAGTTTCTTTTCACTTCGTACCTGCTCAGCACTGGACGAGAAGATTCTTATTTGATATGAATACGTCTCACTGGGGCGGATGGATTATTGATAATGAAACGACTATGGAAACCATATATTTTTGTGGCGACAGTGGCTATTTCCAAGGTTTCAAAGAAATTGGTGAACGCTTTTTAATTGATATTGCTCTTATGCCCATTGGCGCTTATGAACCAGAATGGTTTATGAAAGTATCTCATGTTTCACCTGAAGAGGCCGTGCAAGCTTATTTAGATTTAAACGCTACACATTTTATACCAATGCATTACGGAGCTTTTGCACTCGCCGATGAAACACCTCGTGAAGCAATAACTAGACTTCGAAATAATTGGAATTTGCGCATGTTACCGTGGGAACAACTGCATGTACTCTTTTTAGGTCAAACTTTTATTTATAGTAACGCAACAAATGATAAGCAAATAAACGAAAAAATTGAAACTTTACATGTGTAACGTAATGACTGATTTTCTATATCCAACATATAATATAGAAAATCCTATAGTGAAACTTTAATCAGTGGGATTTCTTCATCCCCACTGATTATTTGCCTTCACCAATCAAGCTTTTACGGGCAGCCCGCTACCTAACCTCTTTGCTCCAGCTAAATTTGAGGTAGAGAGTTTTACTGTCCGCAAATAGCGGGATAAAGGGTGTTTTCTATGAATGAATATTTACAGACTCGCTATATCATTAGCGGTAGTGCCTGTGTAGCTCTTCTTATTTCTTACTTTCTATTTACATAAAAAGCTACTTGAAATATATTTTCAAGTAGCTTTTTTATTACTCTGCTAAATACATAAATCCGATTGCGCCCGGACCTGTATGAGTACTAATAATAGGCGTTGTATAAAAAATTTCTGATTGAGCAAATCCACTCACTTTTTCAACCGCCGCTTTCATACTTTCAGCTAAAGGAATTGCTTTCGCATGCGGAATTGCAACAGCTTTTACGACTTTTCCAGCCGTATCTTGCTCAAATAACTTAGCTAATGTTTTTACAATTTGGCCTTGGCTACGAACTTTCGTTACAGGATTATAAACACCGTCTTCAAGACTAGCAATTGGCTTTATATTAAGTAGCGAACCGATAAACGCTTTTCCTTTACCGATACGTCCACCCTTCACTAAGTTTTCTAATGTATCCACTACTACATATAAACGAGTATTCTTTCTTACTTCATCTACACGTTTTAAAATTTCTTCTAGTGAGCGTCCGTCATTTGCCATTTTTGCAGCTTCAATTACTTGATATGCTAAAGCATGTGTAATAAATTGAGAATCAACAACTGTTACTTTTGTATCAGTCATTGATGCAGCGCTATTTGCAGTTGCTACAGTACCGCTCATTCCACTTGTCATATGGATAGAAAGGACTTCGCTTCCATCTTCCCCTAGCTTGTCATACATTTCTACAAATGTACCCATAGCTGGTTGTGATGTTTTTGGTAATTCCTCTGATTTAATCATTTCTTCAATAAATTCGTCAGGTTGTAAATCAACGCGATCTAAATATGTTTGTCCATTTACAGAGATTGATAATGGTAAAACATGAATGTCATACTTTTCGATTACGTCTTGTGATAAATCTGCCGTTGAATCTGTTACAATTTTAATTTTTTGCATACTATACTTCTTCCCTTTCCAATACGCTCTCCTTGTTATTATACTAGTATTCCCATTGCTTTCAACAATTTGGAACGAAATTTCATCAAATTAATTATATTTTCATATCTAAAATGAAAAAGACAGAGTTTACTAACCCTGTCCGTACTTCGTATCATGCATTTTTTTCAAGGGTATTTGTTTTATATACATTTAAATAATCATTCCACTTCAAACAATTTTGTAAATATTCACGGAAAGAATACGAAAATCTTGGGTGTTTTTGTCTTTGAATTTTTGCAATAAATAATTGAAGACGAGACTGAATTAGAAACGATAATGGATGCTGTGCCTGTAGGACAGGGATTTCGAATATTTTAATGCAATCCCCTGTTGAATGAGTGAAATAAAAACTTTTCGTAATCACAATATCAATCCTCTTTTTCATTGGATTTTTGAACTTCCTCTACTTTGCGCTGTAACACGTTGTTTAAAGTGGAGTAAAATCAGACTTATATGATTTCTGTAGTCCTTATGGCTAGAAGATTTATACTCTATTCATCTCCACCTAATTCACCTTCCCGTCCTAAATATCTCTGAGACGGGAATCTCATTATCCATCAATTGTTTAATACATTTAGTATAAGCTTATAAAAGCGCAAAGTTTGTCTAAATTTTGGAGATTCTATAATTTTTTTCTTCTATATATTGTATACGTTTATAGCTATAGTATAACAAATAAATAAAAAAGTGCCTTTATAACGAGGCACTTTTCGACTGCATTTCTTCTCTTTTCTTTTTCCTCTTACTAACAACCTTTGATAACGCAATACTTACTTCATAAATACAAATAAGCGGCACTGCAACTAAACTATGAGATAAAAAGTCTGGCGGTGATATACAAGATGCAATGATAATTAATGCTACGTAAGCATACCTTCTTATTTTTATTAAAAATTCCGCCGTAAGTATTCCAATACTAGTTAAAAACATTACAACGACTGGCAATTCAAAAATCACAGCAAATGGAACTGTTAAATTAAGTACAAAATGAAAATACTTTTCTGTCGTAAACATCGTATTAAACATTTCATTACCTATCGTAGTTAAAAAGTGAAATAGAAACGGCATTACAATGAAATATCCAAAACATAAACCTGCGAGAAATAATATAGACAATACCGGTATATACATTATTGTCATCTTTTGTTCATTTGGATGTAAACCCGGTTTTACAAATAACCAAATTTGTATAGCAGCAAAAGGAATTGTACAAACGATAGCAAATACTGTAGCAATCGAGAAAAAAATCCACAATACATCACTTGGACCGAGAACAGTTAATTTCATTGGTAAATCTTTTACAAGCCAAAAATAAATATCCTTTGTAAAAGTAAATCCAATAATTAAAAATAGTACAAAGGATAACACCGTATATATTACTCTTTTTCGAAGCTCAACAATATGTTCTACTACGCTCATTTCCCGATCTTCCATCTCGTTCACCACACTTTATTTATCCATTACAAGGAAAATACACTACATTTTTTCTTTCTTTTCCTTTTCTTGAAATGCGTCATCTGTCAATTCTTTCGTTGATTTTTTAAACTCTTTTAACGTTTCCCCTAAAGCCTTCCCGATTTCCGGCAATTTTTTAGGTCCAAATAAAATGAGTACTGCTACTAAAATTAAAATTAACCCTGGAAAGCCAATATTTGAAAACATTTCCCCATCCCCTTTATTAGTAGTTTCCTTGTCCTACTATTACATAATTTTATTTTGTCAAAAAAGTTTGAAAACGTCAACAAATCCATTGTCTTTTATCAAAAAAATTCAAAAATATAATCAATTATACAAATTTCATTTTCTATTGCTCTTGTGTATGATATGGTAAGGGAAATGACATATTATTTTATGATAGTAGAAAGGATTTGCATTATGACTGAAAAAATGACACGAATGACCCAATTTGTAAAAGAAGAAATTGCAAATGCAATTACACATGGTATCGGTGCCATTTTAAGCATCCCTGCCTTAATCATATTGATTATTCATGCTTCTAAGCACGGTACCGCATCAGCTGTAGTTGCATTTACTGTTTATGGTGTAAGCATGTTCTTACTGTACTTGTTTTCAACATTGCTACATAGCATTCATCATCCTAAAGTAGAAAAAATATTTACTATTTTAGATCATTCAGCCATTTACTTATTGATTGCTGGCACGTATACTCCTTTTCTACTTATTACACTTCGTGGCCCATTAGGATGGACGTTGCTTGCTATAATATGGACACTAGCAATCGGAGGTATCGTCTTCAAAATTTTCTTTGTACGTCGCTTTATAAAGGCTTCAACTTTATGTTACATCATTATGGGATGGCTCATAATCGTTGCCATTAAACCACTTTATGAAAATCTAACTGGACATGGTTTTTCACTACTTTTAGCAGGTGGAATTTTATATTCTGTCGGAGCTATATTCTTCCTTTGGGAAAAGCTACCTTTCAACCATGCTATATGGCACCTGTTCGTTTTAGGTGGTAGTGCGATGATGTTCTTCTGTGTACTCTTTTATGTCTTACCTACAGCATAATAAAAAAGGATTCAGCTTACTATAAGCTGAATCCTTTTTTATTACTTATGTAATTGTGATGCGATAACTTCCTGTGTATGCTTCGTTAATTCTTTAATATCCATATTCGCATAATCTTCAGGTGTAATCGGCTTAGAAATTGTTACTGTTGCATGAGCTGGCTTCATACGATTTCCATTCGCTTCAAACATCTTATATGTACCATCTAACGTTACAGGTAAAATTGCTACACCTGACTTTACTGCAAGGTGGAAACTACCAGCCTTAAACTCTCCAACTTCGCCGCCCTTACTTCTCGTTCCTTCTGGGAAAATTACGATAGAATGTCCATTCTTTAATAGTTCGATTCCGTCTTTAATTGCTTTAAGAGATTGACGACGATCGCTACGATCCATAAATACACAATTCATAAGTTCCATCCAAGTTGGTACAACTGGGAACTTTTTAATCTCTGCTTTTGACACGAATCCAATTGGTTTATTTAAGTAACCTAGTAAAACAGGGATATCCATATTACTTTGGTGATTACTTACAACTAGTACCGGCTTGTCTTTCGGAACATTTTCAAGCCCTTTCACTTCTACTGTCCCTCCAGCTACACGTACCATTTTCTTACCAAACCAATTTGTCGTTTTGTACACAGCATTATCTTTTTCTTTTGGCGCCATCTTATTTACTTGTCTTTTAAGACGCCACATTCTCGGTGTAATCGCAATTACAATTAAAATTAAATAAAAGATTTTAAAAAACGTTTGAATCATACAGAACCCCCACCTATTATCATTCCGACCTTCATTATACTAGACAAACGAAGGAAAAAGAAGAAAAAAGTCCAAACAGCAAGTGTTTGGACTTTTTAAGCATTCTATATTAGAAACGTTTTGCTAATTCACGAGCATTAGCAATTGCTGCTTCTTTAATTTCTTGTGCTTTTTCAGGGTTTGCATTCATACCTTCAACTGCGATATATTCAGTATCATTTACACCGACAAATCCTAATACAGTCTTTAAGTGATTGCGACCGAAGTCTACAGCTGCGTATGCTCCTTCAGAATATACGCCACCTGTTGCTTGAATGTGAAGTGCTTTTTTACCTTCTAATAAGCCGACTGGACCATTTTCAGTATATTTGAATGTTTTACCTGCGATTGCTACGTTATCTAAGTATGCTTTTACTACTGGTGGATAGCTAAAGTTCCACATTGGAGTTACGAATACATAACGATCTGCATTCATAAATGTTTCTAAGTTTGTGTTCATTGCTGCTACTTTTTGTTGTTGAACTTCAGTTAAAGCTTCAAAGCCTTCACCTGCTGCAAATTTACCCCAAGCAGCAAATACATCTGCATCAATTGCTGGTACTGTAGTGTTGAATAAATCAATTGTTACAACTTCGTCTTGTGGATGTTCGTTTTTATAAGCTTCGATGAAAGCTTCCCCTACTGCCATTCCGAAAGAACCTTCTGCTGAATTTGGATTTGCTGTAATAAATAGTACTTTTGTCATTGTATTCTCTCCCTTTTTTTTCTTTATCTTTAATTCAAGATTTGTTTTTTAAAAGTTAATAACTTACCTTATGTAAGTATAATACAAAAAGTTTTAATCAATGTCAATAAAAAATAGCTACTTTTTTTTCGTAAGTTAATGATTTACTTTGTTTCCTTAAAATTTAGTATACAGATATTAAGAATTCTTTCGTATAAAAAGGCTACCTCTACAACTTATAGAGATAGCCTTCTATTACATATTATTTTTGAAATACATGTTTTACTTTTTCAGCTGGAATATTACTCCCGCCTCTACCTTTTACATCTTCAATCATCATTGTAATGACCATATCTGGTGAATTTAAATCAAATGCAGCGAACCAACCTAGTTCTTTTCCTTCGGCCTCTTTTGATACTTTTAATTCCGCTGTACCTGTTTTTCCAGCAAGAGTCATACCATCAATTTTAGCAATTTTCCCTGTACCATCTGGATCATTAATTACTTTCGTCATTGCAGTTTTTAATATATCCTGATTTCCTTTAGAAATTACATTTTCTTTCCAAGCTTTTGGTTGTTTATCTGTTTTAATAATATACGGTGACGGAATCGTTCCATCATTTACAATCGGCGCATACGTTAAAGCTAAATGAAGAGGAGTCATTAATACTTGTCCTTGTCCATATCCCGTATCTGCCATTTGAATATCATTTTTAATGCCGTCATTTGCAATTTTAGAAGCAGGGAATCCATATTCAATTGGTAGTTTCTCATCGAATCCGAATTTTTTTGCTTCACTCATAAACTTGTCTTTTCCGATTTTTAAAGCTTCTTGTGCGAAGTAAATATTATCCGAGTATTTCATCGCCTTATCAAAATCAATCGGATTTGCATCTTTCACACGCGTTACATAGTAATTACCCCAAGAAGAATTTTTTGTCCATTTTAATCCTTCAATTTTCAACTCTTCTTTTGGATCAATCGTTTTCGTTTCAAGACCAATTGCAGCTGTAATAGGTTTAAATACAGAACCTGGTACCGACAATTGTGTAAAGCGATTTGTCATTGGTTTTTTCGGATCATTATTCCAAGCTTCGCGTTGTGCCTTCGATGTCCCTCGTGCAATTATATTAGGATCATATGCTGGACTACTTACTAGTGCAATTGTTTCTCCACTTTTCGGATTAATTGCTGCACTTGAACCAGCTTCGCCCTTCATTTCATTATACGTTTTTTCTTGAACAACACTATCAATAGTTAAAGTTACATTTTCTCCATCAACAGCATCTGTTTTTGCTAAATTTTTAATTTCTTTTCCTTGCGCATCTTCTACAAAGACACGGCCACCTTTTTTACCGCGTAGCTTTTCCTCTAATACTTGCTCTAAGCCAGCTTTACCAACTGGGTCATCAGCTTGATAGCCTTTCTTTTGTAGCGTTTTTAAATCTTCAGCATTTACCTTTCCAATATAACCAGTCAGATGAGCTGCCGCTTCCCCTAACGGATATGTACGAACATTTACAGGTTTTGTTGAAACACCTGGTAAATCAATGTACGTATTTTGTGTTGCCCCTTCAGGCAAAATTCCAATTGGTACGAGATACCCTGGTTTTACCCATTTAGCAGCTAATTTTTGATCAATTTCTTCTACAGACATATTTAATAACTTCGCTACTGTTTCTTTCGTTTGCGGAGCAGTATCGCCTAACTTTTCAGGAATCAATCCGATTTCAGAAGCTTTCCCATTCGTTGCAAGACCTTTTCCATTACGATCGTATATTTCACCACGTTTTGGCTGTGTTGTCTGCATACGCACTTTACTATCTTTCGTCATACCTGGGAAAATAAAATCAGGAGTCCAATCTATTTTCCAAGATTCTTTATCTCCATCTTTTTCTTTCACCATTTTTGCTTCATGACCAAATGTAATTTTACCACCAACTGTATCCATGCTTACTTTAAAAGGAACAGGGCCTTCATCTTTTTTATCTTCTTTTACTTCCCCTGCTTCTACCTTTAAGTCTTTCACTTCGATACCAGAATAAATTTTTTCATATTTCTCAGTAAACTCTTTCTTTGAAATATCTTTTTTTGCATTTTTTGATAGTTGATCATACATATCTGCAAATTTTTGTTTATTCCACGCTTTTACATATGTATCAAACGCTTCTTGTGGTTTTTCTTCTTTACCACATCCAACTAACATGAATGTTAAGCAAAGAAAAAGAATCCCCCATATCTTTCTCAATCGATTCTCCTCCTCTTTCTATATTAGTACTTTTGAAAATTTTAGCATTTTTACATGCTACCTATCATTATAGCACTATCGAATCTCATCTATAAACTTATATTGGTGAATATAAATAAAAAGATTGATGCGAATTCTCACATCAATCTTTTTTATTATTGTTGCTTCTCATATACATGGTAATAATACGTATACGGGTTTTTTTCATCCGTTAAACCTTTTTCTACAAAAATCTCTTTCCAATTTGTCATATCCATTTCTGGGAAGAATGTATCTCCTTCAAATGCATGATGGATTTTTGTTATATATAACTTGTCTACATAAGGTAAAAAGAGGTCGTAAATTTGCGCTCCACCAAAAATAAAAATCTCTTCTTCATTTTTACATAGTTCAAACACTTCTTCTACAGAATGAACAACTTCACAACCTTCAACATGATACCCTTCATTACGAGTTACAATAATATTACGTCTTCCAGGCAGTGGTCTACCAATCGCTTCATAGTTCTTTCTTCCCATAATAAGCGGGTGACCCATCGTTGTTTTCTTCACGTATTGTAATTCACTCGGTAAACGCCAAGGTAAATTATTATCTTTACCAATTACTCTATTTTCGTCCATAGCGACCATAAATGAAACAATCATTTTTTCATCTCCTCTACAATTATACTGCAACCGGTGCTTTAATTGCTGGATGCGGATCGTATCCTTCAATCGTTAAATCTTCCATTTCAAAATCGAAAACAGATTTCACATCTGGATTTAATGTAAGTTTCGGGAATGGACGTGGTTCACGTGCCAATTGCTTTTCTACTTGTTCAAAATGATTTGTATAAATGTGTGCATCACCAATTGTATGAACAAATTCTCCCACTTCAAGTCCGCATTCATGTGCAATTAAATGTGTTAGTAGTGAGTAACTTGCAATGTTAAATGGAATTCCAAGGAATATGTCACCACTTCTTTGATATAACTGACAAGAAAGCTTTCCATCTGCTACATAAAACTGGAATAGCGTATGACAAGGCGGTAAGGCCATACTCGGTACGTCTTCAGGATTCCAAGCAGAAACGATTAAACGACGTGAGTCTGGTGTTTTTTTAATCATTTCAATTACATCTTTTAATTGATCAAGTGTCTCACCAGCTGTCGTTTTCCAAGCACGCCATTGTTTACCGTAAACGTCTCCTAAATAACCATATTTATTTGAGAACTCATCATCTTCTAAAACGTTCTTTTTAAACAATTCCATTTGCTCGTCGTACTGTACTTTAAATTCTTCATCTTGTTGTGAGCGAAGACCAAAATCAGTCATGTCAGGACCAGTATACTCATCACTTTCTACCCAGCTCTTAAAAGCCCATTCATTCCAAATGTTATTATTATGCTGCAATAAATAGCGAATATTTGTATCACCTTTCATAAACCAAAGTAGTTCACTTGCTACAAGGCGAAATGGTACTCTTTTTGTCGTTAATAAAGGAAATCCTTTGCTCAAATCAAAACGCATTTGATATCCAAATACAGATACCGTTCCTGTCCCTGTACGATCTTCTTTCTTCGTACCATGTTCCATTACATGGCGGCATAAATTTAAGTATTCATTTTCAGCATGTTTCATATGTAGGAAAACCTTCTTTCAATCGTATATGGAATTTATCATAACATGAAAAATGGTAAATTTAATAATCTTAATTAATAAAATTTCTTGCGCTAATTCTTACAAAATTATTAACTTTCCATATTTTAAAAGGTTTTCATTTTCTATTACCGAAAGTATAGTGCGGTAGATCAAAATTTATATTTGGAGGTTAGAAATATGTCTAAAATTGAAACACCTGTTATGACTTCTTTACAAACCACGGTTGAAAAAATGATGAAGGATTTAAATGTTCCTGGTGTTGCTGTCGCTGTTATAAAAAACGGTGAAGTTATTCTTTCAGAAGGTTTCGGCTATCGTAATATAGAAACAAAAGAGGCTGTTACACCGAATACTCGATTCGCAATCGGTTCCTCAACGAAAGCGTTTGGTACACTTTCATTAAGCTTGTTAGCACAGCAAAAAAAGTTTAATTGGGATGCTCCTGTCCCGTCTTATATACCTAACTTTACTTTATCTGAACTACTTGCTAGCTCACAAGTTACAGGACGGGATTTAGCTTCTCATCGAACTGGAGTGAGTCGTCATGAGGCTCTTTGGTACAGTTCTTCCTTATCTCGAAAAGATCTCGTTGAAAAAATAAAACATTTACCACTTGATGCACCGTTCCGGACTGCATTTCTATATAACAACTTAATGTATGCAACAATTAGCTACATTGTTGAAAACATTACAAATCAAACGTGGGAGCAATACACTACAGAACATATTTTAGAACCTTTAAATATGAGACATACAAACTTCTCTGTTAACGATTCACAAACTACAGATGATTACGCTTTACCTTACATTGAAAATGACGGTGAAATAAAAGCAGTTCCATTCCGTAACATCGATACAGTTGGCGCTGCTGGGTGTATTAATTCCACAATTGAAGATATGGCAAATTGGGTACTTCTCCACTTAAATGAAGGAAAATTTGGAGATCATGAATTAATCTCCTCTGAATTATTACAACAAATGTATACACCACACAATTCAATTCCAGACCAACCGGTTTTATCACTCCCTGAATCTCCATTAAATAGTTACGGTCTTGGTTGGTTTATTAGCGCTTATCGTGGTAAAAAAGTGATTCATCATGGCGGTAATATCGATGGATTTTCAGCGCTTGTTTCATTCATACCAACAGAAAACATAGGCCTTGTCATTTTAACGAATGCTGGAGGAACATTACTTCCTACTTATCTCGCTAATCAAATTTATGACGAACTACTTGAATTAGAATCCATTGATTGGCATAAACGTGCTGTAGAAGATACTAAAAAAATGAAGGAAATGATGAAAGAAGCAACTGAATCCCTCCCTGAACAAATTAAAGGGACTACACCTTCGCACAAGTTAGAGGATTATACTGGTACTTTTGAACATCCTGCATACGGAACATTACAAGTATACAAACGAGATGATTCGCTATATGTACAATTTATGGAAATGGATATTCAATTAGGGCATCATCATTACGACATCTTCTCCACAAAAGTTGACTTATTCCAAATGAAAATGAGCTTATTATTCGCTTATGAAATGAATGTAAGTGGTGAATTCCCATCCCTTCAGTTACATGTACCAGCTACATTAAGTACTCAGCCGCTTACATTTAAGAAAATTAAATAAGTATCTTGATGGTAAAAAATAAAGGTAGGTGCGAATCACACCTACCTTTTCTATTTCATATCAATCTTATCTGGTTGAAACCAAATTGGCTTCGATAACTCAAAGTTATTATGATCCTCTAAAACTATAGTAAGACGCTCTAACATATCATCTAACATATGCGGCGCTGCTCGTAATGTCCAGACAACTGAGGAGAAAACTGTCATGCCAACATACACCGTGTATAATTTCCAGAACTCCTCTGGTATTTTCCTATTAAAGTATCCTTCTATTTGTCCGATTGAATACGGAATACTAATATCCCTTGCAAACAGTGCAATTTTTACGAAATCATGAATTGGGTCACCCCAGTCATAGCCATTAAAATCAACAACACCTACATATTTTCCATCCCGTACAATTATATTTTCTAAATGAAAATCATCGTGTTGAAATCGATTCGGGCGGCTCTTTAAATATATTTCATTTTCTTCTATAAACTTTATGATTTTATCATCATTTTTTATTTTTATTCCGCATGTTTTGTATACCTCTACATATTTACTATGTTTTTTCATAGCTCTTTCATACCATGGAAGTATATCCTTAGGAGCTTCAAATGTATGCATTTTTGCTAAATCTTTTCCTGCCTCTATACCAATATCATATTGTTCTTTTGGTGAATATGTAGGCAATAGCTTCTTCGCATCTTCCCCTTCTAAATATGAAAAAATACTATAGCATACACCTTCTTCTTCCAATATACCTATTTCAATTGGCCTTTGTGCCTGTACGTTACGTTTTACCATTTCATTTAAAATTTGAAACTCTATTTTCTTTCTTTCATACTCTTTTATATCGCCTGTCCGAAATAAATATTTTTCATTATTTGCATTCGTAATTATATATTTCTTATCAGGCGAAAAACCTTTAGAAATTTCTTCAATATTCGCTGCATCTTTTACTATTTGTATATTGCTTTGCCGTGCTGTAATTATTATCTTCATATCTATTCCCCTTACATTTCTGCATTTGGTGTATAGGCAACTTCTACAATAACTCCATTCGGATCGTAAAAATCAATCGTATAGTAACCTTCCGAATAATGATTCATTTCAATTGGACCACGTATTACCTTCACTTTCGTACTAGAAAGAAAATCTGCTACTTCATCAACTACTTCTCTATGAATAGCTTGATAACAAATATGTCTAGGCCCTAACGTCCTTACAATTTCCTCATCTACTTCTTTAAAGTATATTTCACTTTCTCCTGTGCTATATGCTACTTCATTTAACTTTCTCCACCCAATTATGGAAAACAACTTATTATAAAAAGAAATGGACTCCTCTAAATTTGCTACCCAAAATTCAATATGATGAATGCCTGCTCGCAGTGTATTCATATTAAGAATACGCTCCTTGTACTACTTGCACAATTTCCATCGGCTTATGAACCATGTAATCTGGTGCATCTTTTTTCACTGTTTCAATAACATCATATCCCCAAGATACCCAAATTACGTTCACTCCAGCCTTTTTACACGCTGCTACGTCTCGCTGTTCATCACCGACATATAACATATCTTTCTCTGTTATCTTTTTCGATTTTAAAAATCTTTTTATCATCTTGTCTTTACCGAACAAATTTTTAGAACAATACACTTCTTGTATATTTTCTATATCATTCTTTTGTAAAAACGCCCGAATATGCTCTTCTGAGTTCGATGATATGACTGCAATTCCGTAGCCTTTTTTATGTAGTTCATCTAATACTTCCTTCATCCCATGGAACAAAATAAGATCTTTTATAGCAGGTTGATACAATTTATAAAACTCCAGCGCTAATATCGGTAGTTTATACAGTGGTACATCGAGTTGTTTACATCTCTCCGCCATCGTTAACTTGCGTAAATACTCAATTTCTTCTTCTCTTACCGTTTTATATCCGTGCTTTTCAGCAATTTGATTATAAATTGGTACAAATATATTTTGTGAATCTACTAATGTGCCATCAAAGTCAAAAACAATATATTTTTGCATTCCCATACTCCCTTTGCTTCTTTTTTCTAAACCTATGTTATTCAACAACATGGTTGTCTGTCCCTTCTATAAAAATAAAAAAGAACAAGATTTTCTTGTTCTTTTTAAGAAAGCCATTTCGGCGGTACATTCGTATTCCAATAAATATTTCCTAACTCATGATGTCCTGAGTATCCATCATCAAAACGATGATAATGGAAATTAAAATAATAACCATCTTGCGGTGGATGATCTCTTCTTACATGGAAACGCAATAAATCATTTCCTGATTTCGTATCGTAGACATGAAAAATCTTTTCATTATTCCCACCAGCTGGTTTTTGAGAAATCG
This sequence comes from Bacillus sp. B2-WWTP-C-10-Post-4, assembly GCF_009183805.1. Lineage (NCBI taxonomy): Bacteria > Bacillati > Bacillota > Bacilli > Caryophanales > Bacillaceae > Bacillus > Bacillus sp. B2-WWTP-C-10-Post-4. The sequence goes on from NZ_WEII01000011.1 coordinate 14,164, forward strand.
CTAATGATTGTAGTGAATCTTCTGGTACATCACTAGCAAGCTCAGCAATTGCCTCTTCAATCTTTGGTAATATTACATCTTTAAATTCATCTTCAATTACTGGACCAATTTTAGTACCAAACTTTTGCATCGACTGCTTCTCTGCTTCTTGCATCGCATAAGTAATAAAAGTATCGGTGGTTAACCTGTCATTCGTTTCTTCATATGTATAGGACGTACTCTCCAAACTTTGTTGCCCAGCTGTGCTCGTAGGCTTGTCCGCAGCTTTGGCATTATCAAGCAATATGGAAGGAGGCGTCACTAAACCAAATGTAAATACGGTAATTAATGCGACTAAGGTTTTTCTAAACCAATTTGGCATTTATGTTCCCTCCCCTTTCACTCATTATTTTTTATATAACGGTGGTTTCTTCTATTATACAAAATGATTGTAATTTTTGCACTTTACAATTTTGTTAACGTTCACATATTTTTCACTTGAATATGAAATTGTAAGATTTCATACAATATTAATACCACGATATTGAGGAGGCACTTGAATGACTTTAGACGTCATGTATTCCGCCGCAAGCATACTCGTTTTAGTATATTTTATTTATCAATGTGTTACAGACTAGAAAAAGAGCCGTCAATGGCTCTTTTTTAATGGTAGAAATACAATCCATACAATTAATAAAATAAAAACAATGCCACTGATCACAGCTGGCAATAAATAAAACTGTGAAAGTATAACTATTACAATCAAGGAAAAGAATAACATATAACTATCTATATATCATTATAAAATATTTATTTTCATAGCAGGAAAAAACATTTTTTAACAGAATATTAAATGTTTGATTACATTTTATTGGAGTGGATAATATGTCTTTTCAAATTCGTGAAGCAACGATAGATGATATAGACGCACTTTGTTCTTTAACGAAAGAATTAAAAGGTTCCTCTATTTCCTATGAAGATATGAACAACCGATTACAATTCGTACAAATGAGTCCGTTTGATTTTTTATATGTTTACGAGGAAGAAGAAGCTATATTTGGATTACTTGGATTTCGTATACGTGAAAATTTAGAAGATGTAACACGTTATGGAGAGATTTCAATTATTAGCGTTGATTCTAACATACGACGGAAAGGCATTGGACAAGTGTTGATGGATTATGCCGAGCAATTAGCAAAGAAACATAATTGCATTGGCACATGGCTAGTTAGTGGAACAAAAAGAGTAGAAGCTCATCCTTTTTACAAAAAATTAGGATATGAAGTAAATGGCTACCGATTTGTAAAACATTTTTAAACTACTTATAAATTGAAGGGACTATAACTATGACAAACATTAAAGCAATTTTCATTGATCGTGACGGTACAATTGGTGGTGACACTACAATACATTATCCAGGATCTTTTTCATTATTTCCATTCACAAAAACATCCTTGCAAAAACTAAAAGCTAAAAATATAAAAATTTTCTCTTTCACAAATCAACCTGGTATCGCAGATGGAATTGCAACTGTAGCCGATTTTGTACAAGAATTAGAAGGCTTCGGTTTTGATGATATTTATGTATGTCCTCATAAACACGGTGATGGTTGTGAATGCCGTAAACCAAGTACAGGCATGCTGCTTAAAGCAGCAAAAAAACATGGACTTAATTTAACACAATGTGCTGTAGTTGGTGATCGCTGGACTGATATTGTTGCAGGAGCAAAAGTAAATGCGACTACGATTCTAGTCCGAACAGGCGCTGGGTATGATGCTTTGCATACGTACCGAGACAAATGGGCACATATTGAACCAAACTACATTGCAGATAACTTTGAAGATGCAACGAACTGGGTTTTAAATCAACTATAATACAAATGAAGTTTTTGATTCACTCGAAATAATTTAAAACATAGTTTAAATAGCCTTTTTGGCAAATAATTGTCTTCCACAAAACGGATCACCTCAAAAGGTAGCAAGTTCCCTTTTGATACGCAAACATTGCAATTCAAATTATATTTTTTATTAGTAACAGCAATTAACGTAAAGAAGGAATAGCTTAGTGGCTATCCCTTCTTTATTGACTTCTATTATTTACATTTGTTATTTGTTTTTATTGAGTATTCTCATCGTTTTTATACTCCAAAACATCCCCTGGCTGACACTCCAAAGCTTTACATATCGCTTCTAATGTTGAAAAACGAACCGCTTTTGCTTTCCCATTTTTCAAAATAGAAAGATTCGCCATCGTAATTCCAACCTTCTCCGAAAGCTCCGTTACACTCATTTTTCGTTTTGCTAACATGACGTCAATATTAATAATGATTGTCATATCCGCCACCTCAGACCGTCAAATCATTTTCTGATTTTATGTTAATTGCCTCTTGTAGAAGTCGTTGGAGGATAGCAGCAAAAACGGCGATAACGAGCGAAGCAAAAACGATAATGAGTCCCACTAGCCCAATAGGAGGGTCCATTTTTTTCGCTATAAAATGAAAAAGTGGTAAACTTAATACATACAAACCACTGATTGTAATTGCACAGCGCTTTATATTCTTTAACGCCTTTACTGATAATTCCGAGAACGCTGTGTTCTCATCAATGTACTGTAAAAGATTGAAAGCCTGATAAAGAGCAACGTAAAAAGGCACAGCTGCTCCGTACATCACAATGAAAACAAGATATTTCATCGGAGCAATATTAGGATACAAATTTGCTGCGAAATTCGCCATTTCCGGCACTAAAAATATGCATAAAGCAAGTACTGAAATTCCAGCAAGAAAAATAATTACTTTTAAGAACGTTGTTGAACTTCGTTTAAGATTCATTTACAATACCTCACTTATTTAATGGCAACATAATTTTATCACAACATTTATTGTTTAACAATAAATAAATATCGTTTTATTTTCGTCATATTTTTTAATTTAAGCAAAAATAAAAAAGAATTTCTCATTACAAAGAAATTCTTTTTCTTGAAAATGTCTCTTTCAACTTAATTTTTTAAAACGTTAATTCGTAATGGAAATAACGATTATCTCTCAAATAACCATTTTCAGCGTATAATCGTTGTGCTGATAAATTATCAATCTCCGTTTGCAGCTTTACACCTTTTGCTCCATTTTCTAATGCGTATTCTTTAGCAGCTTCTAATAATTTTTTACCTGTTCCGGCTCCACGCTTCGCCGCTTGTACAAATAAATCATTTAAAATCCATAATTCTTTCATTGAAATAGAAGAAAATGATGGATATAGTTGCGTGAACCCAATATATTCGCCGTCTTCAACTGCTACGAAAATAACAGACTCTTTTTTCTCAATTCTATTTCGTAAAAATACTTTTGCCCCTTCTAAATCAGAATCTTGCCTATAAAACATGCGATAGTTATTAAAAACTGATGCTAGTCCATCTAAATCTGCAATTGTTGCCTCATATATTCTCATTTTACTCCATTCCCCTTCCAATACTGTCTCATTATATCCGTTGCCCATTTAGGCTGGTGTATTTCTTCTGTCGGCATAAACTCTTTCATTATTGGTTTTATATCCAATATAGGAGTGCCATCAATAGCATCTAATCCCTCAACAATAATTGATTTACCTTCTCTTTTGATCACCTTTACAATTGTTACACCTATGCGATTTGGGCGATTTTTCCCGCGCTGTGCAAAAATACCTACTTCAGGATAATCCTTATTATTTCTAGGATGTCTAGCAAAATACTGAATTTGCTCGTCAGTTACTTTATGAAAATAAAAAACAACTTCAATATGAGAAAAATCTTCAACCCCTTGTATACTCTCTTCTGCATACATTTCAGTTAAAGTTATACGAGATCTTACTTCTCCCCACTCATCATCTTTTATTTCCTTTCTTTCATTATGTACAAATGCGATTGGTTGAACTGAAAACATACGCATTCCCCCTTAAATGTAACCACTTACATTATAAAATATTTTCTGAATGTTTTCCAGATATACGAATAAAGTTTACATAATATAATTATACTCTATCTAGAGCTACCTTGACTGCTTCAATTGCATGTATATGAGTTGTATCAAATATCGGGACAGATACGTTTTCTTGCTTTATTAATAACCCTATTTCTGTACAACCTAATATGATTCCCTGTGCTCCTTTTTGCACTAACTCTTCGATGACTCTTTTATAATATTCTCTAGATTGAGATACTATTTTTCCTAAACATAATTCTGTATATATTACTTTATTTATTTCTTTTCTATTTTTTTCTGATGGTACTATTACTTTTATATCATGCTCTTCAATACGTGACTTATAGAAATCTTGCTCCATTGTATATTTAGTTCCAAGCAGACCAACCTTTTGAATGTCTTTTCTTTTAATTTCTTTTGCAGTTGCATCAGCAATATGTAAGACTGGAATATCAATTTTGGCCTTTATTTTTCCAACTACCTTATGCATTGTATTTGTACAAATGATTATAAAGTCTGCTCCTCCCTTTTGTAATGAATATGCCGCATTCCCTAGAATTTCTCCAGCACCATCCCAATCTCCGCTAGACTGACATCGTTCAATCTCTTCAAAATCCACACTATTAATCAAACATTTTGCTGAATGTAGCCCTCCTAATCTCTCTTTTATTTCTTCATTAATAATTCGATAATATTCAGAAGTTGATTCCCAACTCATACCACCTATAAGACCTATCGTTTTCATATAAACACCTACCTAAACTTTTTTTATAAAACTAATAACAACGTTTTATTATGTATATTATACACAATAAAACAAGACTTTAAGTTTGGAATATAAAGTCTTGTTTTAACGTAATAATATAGAATAATTGTACTTTCATTTCCAAGGAAATTTTTATAGAATATTCTGAAATTAATAATCTGATATTTTTATAAATTCTTTATACTTATAATTAAAACACTCTCGATACAACTCTTTGATTTCATCATATGATGGAACACGTGGGTTATTAGCTGGGCTACCACTTTCAATTGCATCTGATGCCATTTTAGAGATAGCATTTTCAAATTCAATTTCATCGATACCGTATTCTTTTAAATTTGGAATACGAAGATCATAGCAAAGCTTTTTTATTTCCCCAATCGTATAGTCTGCTACTTCCTCATCAGAATTCGAATACAAATCCTTATTTAAGTTACGTCCAATTTTTGCTAACCTTTTCACTGCACTTGTTTTTGTAAACTCTAACACTGTAGGTAATAGTATGGCATTTGATATTCCATGCGGTACATGAAATAATGCTCCCACTGGCCTTGACATTCCATGAACTAATGTAACTGATGCATTCGAAAATGCAATTCCAGCTTGTAAGGAAGCAATCATCATCGCTTCTCTTGCCTCCATATTATGTCCATCTTCATATGCTATACGTAAATATTTCATAATACTTTCAATAGCTGAAAGAGCAAGTACATCTGTAAGTGGTTGTGAAAATTTAGAAATATAAGCTTCAATCGCATGACATAACGCATCTATTCCTGTTGCTGCCGTAATTTGTGGTGGTAACGAACTTGTCAAAACTGGATCTATAATTGCTACTTTCGGTATAAAACTAGGATGCTTCATCATCATTTTTACATCTGTTTTTTTATTCGTAATTACTGCTACACTTGTAACTTCCGAACCAGTACCAGAAGTTGTTGGAATTGCAATAAGTGGTAGTGGATTGTTTTCTATTTCAATATCCTTTTGGACATAATCCTCAACTTCTCCACCATTTGTATATAAAACCGCTACCGCTTTCGCAGCATCAATACAACTTCCACCACCAATACCGATAATAAAATCGCACTTTTCCTCTTTACAAAGAGATAACGCTTCTAATACGTGTATATTTGTAGGCTCAGCATCCACTTTATTATATGTGCTAACAGTAATACCTTTCTTATTTAGTTGTTGTATACACTTTTCAACATATCCTAATTTCTCCATAATTGTATCAGTAACTATAAAAGCTTTTTTCCCTAACTTTTTTGATTGTTCTCCCAGTTTTTCAAGCGAATTTCTTCCATATAATACCGACTTTGGCATACGAAACTCAGAAACCTCTTGCAAGTCCCCCACCCCTTCTTATCCTAATTAATATTTTATAATATAAATTATCGATTTGATGAATCTTTACGATTCAAATTTTTTAATAGAGTCCTGTTAAAGTATAGAATGCGATAACTAAAAATACAGCAACCGTTTTCAAAATTGTAATAGCAAATATATCTTTATATGACTGTTTATGTGTTAATCCTGTTACTGTAAGAATAGTAATAATAGCCCCGTTATGTGGTAGTGTATCCATTCCTCCTGATGCCATTGATACGATACGGTGCATAACTTCTAATGGAATATCAAATTGATTGGCCGCTGCAATAAATTTATCTCCCATTGCGCTTAATACTATTCCCATTCCTCCTGATGCCGAGCCTGTAATTCCAGCTAAAATATTCGTCGTTACTGCACCATTCACTAACGGATTTGTGAAAGTAGCAGAGATGCCATCTCTCATAATTGCGAAGCCTGGAAGTGCTGCAATGACACCACCGAATCCAAACTCAGCTCCTGTATTCATCGTTGCAAGTAGCGCTCCACCAATACTTGTATTCAATCCAGCTTGGAAACCTGTTACTACTCGCTTCCAATATAATAATAACGTTGTTAAGATCCCTATAATAAGTGCCAATTCTACAGACCAAATTCCTACCACTGCACTTAATTCTACTTTTCCAAATGCTTTCATACCAATTGCAGAAAAATCAAAACCGCTTGGATACCACTTTGGTATCATAATAGTAAACACTTTATTCATTACACCTACTAAAATAAGTGGTATAAATGCAATAAGTTGTTGTGCTCTTGTGATTTCAATGTTATTAATTAATGGCATATTTTTTTGTTCTACTTGCAAAGATGCTGCCATTTCAGTATTTCCATCATTAAAACCAAAATATCCTTCACCTGCTGCTTTTGCCTTCTTACGTCTACTCTCTAAATATAGTAAACCTAATGTAAGAACAAAAATTGCTCCTACAATCCCAAGTATCGGTGCAGCATAAATATCCGTTTTAAAAAATGTTGTAGGTATTACATTTTGAATTTGTGGTGATCCAGGTAGCGCATCCATTGTAAACGTTACTGCTCCAAGAACAATCGTTCCAGGGATTAAACGCTTTGGAATATTAGCTTGTCGAAACAACTTAGCTGCGAACGGATAAACAGCAAACACTACTACATACACACTAACACCACTATACGTTAAAATAGCCCCCATTAATACAATCGCTAATATAGTACGTTTTTCACCAACTAACTCAATAATTGTTTTTGCGATAGAATCTGCAATTCCTGACATTTCCACTACTTTTCCAAATATTGCTCCTAATAAAAACACAGGAAAATATAATTTTATAAATCCAACCATTTTCTCCATAAAGATATTAGAAAAGAAAGGTAATACATAACTAGGTTCTGTCAAAAATACTGCAAATAATGCAAATATCGGCGCGAATAAAATAACAGAAAAACCTCTGTATGCTACGAACATAAGTAAACTTAGTGCTAATAATATAATAACTAACTCCAATTTTACCCCTCCGTTAAACAGAATATTCTAAATTTTATTGATAAATTTCTACTAAACTTTTAATTCTGACATCCCTCCTCTTATTCATACAAATTTTTATGCTAAAAATGTCTAATTATAATTATTCGATTACATATGAAAAATCCCTTTAAACAGAAACGAATTCATCGTCATACGTTATAAAGGGATTGCTAGAATCTATATTTACTGCTGTATTAAATTTTTCTCTACACAAAAATGATACAGTTCTTCAACATCTTTCACTATGTAGGTCGCACTAACTTCAGTCAGTTCTTTTTCACAGCCATAGCCATATAAAACACCAATTGAAGCAATTCCATTCTGATTCGCACCTATTATATCGTGCTTTCTATCACCAATCATTATCATTTCTTCTTTATTTAGTTCTTCATGTGTTTGTAAAATATGAGCAATTATTTCTTCTTTTTTTATTCTCGTACCATCTAAATTACTTCCAATGATGTCTTCGAAATAATTCGTTAATTGAAAATGCTCTATAACTTGTTTCGCAAATACAGTGGGCTTTGAAGTTGCTACGAATATGCGATTCCCTGAACTTTTTAATTGTTGCAAGAGCTTCAGAATCCCCTCGTATACATTATTTTCAAACAATCCACGCTGCTTTAAATACTCACGGAAGTAAAAAACAGCACGTTCAACCTCTCCTTCACTCATATTATATCTCTCTATGAATGATTGCTGAATAGGAGGACCTATAAATGAATCTAACTCACTTATATGTACTTCTTCAATTCCTACTTTTTTTAATGCATATAAAACCGAGTTTACAATTCCTTCTTTCGGATCCGTTAAAGTTCCATCTAAATCAAATAGAAATGTTTTATACATGCTTCATTCCTCCACTTAATTTGCTGTATAAATAAGTGCTAACATCTCTTCCACTTCTCCCTATTATACTATTATTATCTATTTTTTCGAAAAATCAATTTCCATATGTCACATACTTTCAGTTACAAAATACGATAGATATGATACAGTAAAAAAGTTACAATTATTTTAATAGAAACTGGTGAAACAAATGTCAATTACGTTAATTTTTATAATGGCTTTCACAATTGTGATCCACGCAGTTGAAACAAGCTCTTATAGTATTCGATTAGCTGGAGTACGTTTAAAGAAGATTGCGGTTGCCTTGTCTGTTGTAGGAATGGTGTTACTTATTTCAAGAACATCAAACTTACTACAAGCCTTTTTAATCGGTGGTATTGTCGATGAAGCAAAACTAGATTCTTCTATTAATTTAGAGCATATTATACGACTCGTACTATTATCGGCTTCTATCGGTACATTAATCGCGATCATTCTTTATCCAACTTTGACAAAATTATTTGGATATGTCATTCAAAACTTTGAAACAGACGGTTCTTTCATTCGAATGATGAAAACGAATAACATTCAAAAATTAAAGTACACAAAAAAATATGTCCGTTTTCCAAAGTTAGAAATGATTCATAGACTGCGTATCGGTGGTATTCCAAAGCGTATTATGCTTATTAACATGTTTGCTACTGCTATTTATACAGCAGGGGTACTTTCAGCCCTTTACGCTTCTTTTTTAAATCCAGATTATGCAACAAATGCAAGTACAGCTTCTGGCCTTGTAAATGGTTTCGCCACTATTTTATTAACTGTATTACTCGATCCACGCATTGCTCTTTTAACAGAACGTGCTCTACAATCAGAAAGCGGTGCTGAATCTATGAGTAAAATGTATGGTTGGCTAATGATTTCTAGACTTCTCGGCACATTATTAGCACAACTGCTATTTGTACCAGGTGCTTACTGGATTTTATGGATTATTGAACTGATGCATTAATTTACTAGAAAGGTGAATTTATCAATGAAGATCAAAACAGAGAAAGATATAATTCGCTTAATAGAAAACGACGAATGGATGATGAATGTATTACAAATGGCAAAATCACTAGAGCTACCTGATTGGTGGATTTGTGCCGGATTTGTTCGTTCTAAAATTTGGGATACTTTACATGACTATGAAGCGAAAACGGCTATGCCTGATGTTGATGTGATTTATTATGATAGTCTACATCAAGATGAGATATACGAACAATCATTAGAAACGAAATTAATGAATATTGATGCTACTATCCCTTGGTCTGTAAAAAATCAAGCTCGTATGCATGTAGTGAATAATATGCCACCATATTCTTCTTCTGTTAATGCTATTTCTAAATTCCCTGAAACAGCAACGGCTTTAGGAGTTACACTTGATGAACTAAACAACGTTATCTTAACAGCCCCATGGGGTATTGAAGATGTCCTTTCCTTACAAGTGAAACCAACAGCTCATTTTCTTGAATCGAAAGAACGATTACATATGTACAAAAACAGAGTTATAAAAAAGAATTGGCAAAGTAAGTGGCCTAACATCACAATCACATATCCAGAAATTTAGAAAGGGTGCCTCTCATTTATAGAAGCACCCTTTTCTTCATTTCAAAAAATGTATGACTGTTTCTGCAAATCTATCTGCTTCCTCATAATGAGGTGAATGACCGCTCTCTTCAAATACGATATACTTGCCGTTTCGGGCATCTTTATTAAATGTTTTAATTTGTTCTTCACACGTTACTACATCATGTTTTCCTACTATTAATAACATTAGATTTTGTACATCTTTTATTTTTGATAATAATGATGTATGACATGCTCCCTCTAATTTTAATCTATCAAAGTGAATTTTGGAGCGATTTGAAAATATTTCCCACTCTTCATCACTGTATAAACTCTCATCTGTCCTATCTTCCTTATTATTGTAAATCTCCATTCTTTTTTCTTCTAATTCAGCGCTTAATCTTATATAAGCTTCTAACAACTCTTCTGAACTAGCCTCGCTAGATGAATAAGCAAAGCACTCTTCTGCTACTTCTTCTTTTCCATACTTTTTTAATAAATGCCCTGTCTTTTGTAACAAAGCCCTACTTGTTAATGCAAAATCAAAAGTTGGTCCTTCAAATATTATTTTCTCTATTGAACTTGGATATATCGACGCATAAAGCAATGCTACATATCCACCGAAAGAGTGTCCAATTATAGACCACTTCTCAATTTGTAATACTTTTTTTAATTCCTCACAGTCTTCAATCAAATCATTTAATCCAAAAGCTTCGTCTTCAGTAATTTCTTCTGAGCGACAAACACCTCTTTGATCTATCATAATTACATATAGAGAATCTTTTAAACGTTCCGATTGATGAAATGAAAAATCATAACAACTTTCTCCTGGTCCACCATGCAAGTATAAGACTGGCTTATTTTTAGGATTTCCATGTGTTTCAACGTATAGCTTTTTCCCTCTAATATTCATATATTTCCCTGCTTCTATCAAATTTTTCTTTATGATCATCACCCCTTTTTTTACTGAGTATTATAACATTTAATGTTAAATAATCCCTATTACATTTAAGAAGACTATAATTATTGCAAGTGGTGCTACAAATCGAAGTAAAAATGCCCAATAAGTAAATACTTTCTTTCCATAATTTCCACCTACAAAAAACTCTGCTTCTAGTACCTTCTTCTCCATTTTGAATGAAACGAAAATACTAATAAATAGTGCTCCAAGTGGCATTAATATATTACTAGATAAGAAGTCTACTGCATCAAAAATATTCTTTCCGAAAATCGTAATATCACTCCATACTCCAAATGATAACGCTGATGGTATACCTACCAAGAAAATGCCGAAACCGATCAGCCATGATAATTTCGTTCTCTTTTCTTGTTCACCATTTGCTAATGCTGAAACAACAGTTTCTAGTAGAGAAAATGCTGATGTTAATGTCGCAAATGTAAATAGTGCAAGAAATACTGTTAAGAAAAATCCACCGAATGGGATTTGACTAAATACAGATGGTAATACGATAAATAGTAATCCAGGTCCTTCTGTTGGCTCCATTCCTAATGAAAATACGGCTGGAAAAATAGCAAGACCTGCAAATAATGAAACAAATAAATTTAATCCAACAATTGTTATTGCTGATTTTGGTAAACTTTCTTTTTTATTTAAATAGGAACTATACGTAACCATAATTGAAATCCCGATACTAATTGCAAAGAATGATTGCCCCATTGCGAACAAAATACTTTCCGAAGTAATCTTTGAGAAATCTGGTTGTAAGAAAAACTTCACACCTTTCATTGCATCATCAAGTGTTAACGAACGAATAATAAGAGCGACAAATAAAACGAACAATGCTGGCAACATATATTTACTTGCTTTTTCAATTCCGTTTTGAACACCCTTTGATACAACCCATATCGTAATGAACATAAAAGCGAAATGTCCCATAATAGCCCAAGCAGGATTCCCAATTGTTTCAGTAAATAATGTACCGTAATTTTGTCCTGGAGTAATCAGTTGTCCAGTTATTCCTCTGAATAAATAAATTAATACCCATCCACCTACAACACTATAAAACGAAAGTAGTATAAAACAAGTTCCAACACCAAGGCGTCCAATCCAATGCCATCCTGTATTTGGTGCGATGCTTTTAAATGCTCCAACTGCTTGTTTCTGCGTACTGCGTCCAATCATAAATTCAGCTATAAGTAGCGGTAGTCCAATTAAAACAGTAAATAATATAAATATTAAAAAGAACGCTCCTCCCCCACTCTTCCCAGCGATATAAGGGAACTTCCATATCGCACCAAGTCCAATTGCTGATCCGGCTGCCGCCATTATAAAACCTAATTTCGAAGTCCATTGCTCCGTCTGTTTCATCTCATTTTCCTCCTAATTAAATCTTTTTATATAAATAAATAAATTTTATAAACCTATTCAAATAAACCCTCCATTTCTTCTTCCATATAATAAAAAAATGGCCTAGCATCTCTATATAAAGAGACGCTAAGCCATTTACTTAACGCGGTACCACCCTTATTGATTCCATTATGAATCCACCTTAGTAGTAATCGTTTGATTACAAACCTAATATCGAAGGTTAACCGTTAAGATTTACTAAGAATGTAATTCCGTTCCACCTTACTGCTCCTAGGCGAGTTCAGGATGTCATTTGACTATGTCACACCAACCCATAGCTCTCTGTACAAATACATGACCTTACTACTCCTATTCAACACATTTTAATATTTAGAATATATTTTCTTTTGAAATTAATATGAAGTATATCTGTTATATTTGTAACTGTCAAGGGTATATTGATTTTTTTGTCGAAATGGTTCATATTTCAACTGACTTTTACTAAGCTTATTAGAAAAAGAAAGAGTCTATATTTTCACCTTTTTAAACGAACTATAAAAAAAGAATCTTCGCGATAATCGCGAAGATTCTTTTTACGGTATGAGACGAGTACAATCTCTCGGAAAAGCACTCGCCTCTCGTACATTTGTTAATTCTAAAAGTTTATATACAACCCTTTCTAACCCAATTCCGAAACCTCCATGTGGTGGACAACCATATCGAAATGTATTTAAATAAGATTGAAATTTATCTGGGTGTAATCCTTTTTCTTTAAACGAAGCGAGTAACATTTCATAATTATGAATTCGCTGTGCCCCTGACGTTATTTCTAATCCTTTATATAATAAATCGAATGAATCAGTAATAGCTGGATTCTCTTTATTCGGCATCGTATACATCGGTCTCGCTTTTTTCGGATAATGCGTAATAAAAACAAATTCACTATTATATATTTCCTTCACATATTTCCCTAGTAACTTTTCACCTTCTGTATCTAAATCCCCTACAGGAGATTCTTTACGATACTTACTTTTCAAAATTTCTTGTGCTTCTAACAATGTAATTTTAGGTATTTCAGTAATAACAGGTACTTCTATTTGTAATAGTTGTAGTTCTATTTCACATTTTTTCGCTACTTGTTGAAACATATATCGTAAAACATCCGTTTCTAGTTGCATCACTTCATAAAAATCATGAATAAAACCAAGCTCTACGTCTAACGATATATATTCATTCAAATGACGGGAAGAATTATGATGTTCCGCTCTATATACAGGTGCAATTTCAAAAACTCGTTCTAACCCACCTGCCACCATCATTTGCTTATAGAACTGTGGTGATTGTGCTAAATAAGCTTCTTTTTGGAAGTATGGAAGCTTAAAAACATTTGCTCCTCCTTCTGCCCCTTGCGAAACAATTTTCGGCGTAAATATTCGTGTGAAATCGTTCTCTATAAGAAATTCACTAAAGCTTTGAACGAGTGTAGATTTCACTTTAAAAATTGCTGCGGTTCGCTCATGCCTTAATGATATTACTCGCTCATTAAGTAGTTGATCTAAGCCAACTTGTAACTTCTTTTTATTTATTTCAAATGGAAGTGGCTCTGCACCGTTTATTACTTTCACTTCATGAGCAAGTACTTCAACACCCAATTCTGTTTTCGATGTCTCGACTATTTCACCAATTACGTGGACGACACTTTCTACATCAACTTTATATCCAGCCAATTCATTTTCTAATACACATTGAATTACTCCTGTTCTGTCTCGTAATAATAAAAAACTAACATTTCCAAGATGTCGAATCTTTTTTACCCATCCTTGAAGTAATACAACCTTTCCACTTTGCTTTGTACATTTTTTTGTGAGTGAACGCTTCATTATTGAATCCATTATTTTTCCCTCCAGTAATTTTATATTTATTTACGTTATTGTTGTCATCGTCATCATCCACGGTCACTCACCCCCTTTCAAAGAATACAAAAATCCGCCCCTATAAATAGGGACGGATTTTTTCCGCGGTACCACCCAAATTGTCATACTGACCATCTTAGCCCTGATAACGGTAGGTACCGTTTGCTTTTACTAATAATCACGTTCAAAGCAACACTCACAGGTGTCTTTCCATCATGCGGTATCGCAACCTTCCCAGCAACTGGCTGCTCTCTGTAGACCTTTGCACCATGTACTTTTCCTGATCATCACTTTTTATATTTACAGAGTATTCTAACTCCTTACCTTATAAAACGCAAGCTTTTTTTGAAACATTCTGGTTTTATAACTCCTAACTTCTTCTAAAGTGTGAAAAGTTAATTTTGTAATACATATTCTTATGTATTACATCCAAAATTACACCTTTAATATTTTCCAATTTTTACATAAAAACTAATTCATTTACGCATATTAATAAAAATTTTAAAGCGAGGTGTGTATATGCAAAAAGCAATTAGTTTCTTTCTCCTTTTGTTTTGCTTAATTGTAGTAAATGAAACGTATGCCTATTCACCAAAATCTTTACCAATCTCTCAAAACTCTGATCAATGGCAAGTGAATATTGATAAACCGAAAAAAACAAACAAGAATATGCTTCAAGCTAAAAAAGATGAATTTCAAACATATCATTTTTCAGTAAAGAATGTCGGGAATAGTGAAGTATATAATGTAAACGTCGAAGTATTCCGCAACGAACCAAATAAGAAAACGAAATATGAACTCTTTTCCCTAAAGGAAAGTCGTTTGGCAAGTGGAAAAACTGGATTTGAACACGCTAATTTACCCGTTGCTACAAAAGCAGATGAAGTTGATGTTATTATTACATGGCAAGAACACCCATTCCGATCGATGCGAAATGGTCAAAAAGTTGAATCTAGAAAATTTAAAGAGCATTTTGTTTTTAAAGAAGCTAAAAAGTAAATGGGATACGGATATATTCACACTATCATTGATATAGCTTTATTTACTAGTACCAGTTCGTAAGCAAATTAAAAAGTCGTGGCTTATAAATGCCACGACTTTTTATATTAATTCGTACTAATACCTCTCGCTGCCCAAATGCGATCGATATCAGCAGCATGTTGTCCGCCATATAAAAGAGCATCCGCTTGCTTAATCGCTTTTGCTCCATCACTGAATTTAGAGTTTGGTGTTAATGACCAGTGCGATTGTAAAATAATTTTCGTTGCTACATCACGTCCAAATGCTTGTGCCATTTCATATTGGCCTTGTGCCCAAATTTCCCCATCATCATGTACCTCATTTGTAATATCTTTCGGATACACTTTATTCGTATCTAATCGGCGTAAGCACGTCGGATCTGAACTAGAATAAGCAGTCGCATCCCATTCTCCAACACATGCTTTACCATATCCAGTAGTCGATACTGCATCTTCATATGTAGCACCTAAGAAGTCGCCAAATCCTTCTCCCATCGCTCCACCTTCTGCTGAACTACCAAAGCCAGGAACTTGGTTATCTTGAATCGAATGCCCATACTCATGTGCGATAATACCAGCATCTTCTGCATCATCAACACCGCCAGTACCGAAAGTTAAAGCTTTTGTTGATGGAGAATAGAATGAGTTATCATCAGTTGTACCATTAACATTCACTTTTATCGAACGGTTATTAATATTTTTAAAACCTAGACTTTGAATGTAACGTTGCAATGTATCAATATGATAATATGACATTACATCTTCAAAGCTATCATTTGCACGTGTATAGTTGAATTGTAAGTTTGTAGATTTTGTTTTCGCTTTTGAAGAAATCGTTACATATTCTCCAATTAAAAATCCTGTTCCATCTAAACCTTTTAACGTAACAGTTTTTAATTGGTTCGTTAGAGCTGTTGAATCTGCATCGTTATTATCTTTTAAGCCTACTTTACTACCGCTAGATACGACTGGGTTAGGTAAAAATACTTTTCCTGACCCTTCAGCTTTTCGGTTTATATCAACCTTTTTAATTAACTTTCCATTTTCTGCATCAATAAATGTTTCCCATGCACCAAATGGATTATTAGAATGGACTACAACTTTATATACTGGACGAGCAATTCCTTCTTCAACAATATATCCGAACTCTTTATCTGTAGGAGCCCATAAATTTTGCTCACTTGCTTCTCCAACATACGCCATTGATTTTTGTATTGCATCTTTTTCACTAATTTTTGTCGTTACTTCCTTCACACCTGTAACAGGCTGATAATCAGAAACAGCGAGTACTCCCTTTCCCTCTCCGTTAAGCGTAACTGTTATTTGTTTTGAAAATACAGGTGCA
The DNA here is from genome assembly GCF_009183805.1 of Bacillus sp. B2-WWTP-C-10-Post-4. NCBI lineage: Bacteria > Bacillati > Bacillota > Bacilli > Caryophanales > Bacillaceae > Bacillus > Bacillus sp. B2-WWTP-C-10-Post-4. Next base: position 30,778 of record NZ_WEII01000011.1, read on the forward strand.
CCATTAACAACTTGTTGGAACCTAACATATGAAGCTACTGATGTTTCTGTTGTAGAAATATATTGCAAGTCTGAAAGATCTGTTTTCAATCCATACTGCGCAGCATTTTCTTTTAAATATTCAGTTGCTTTTTTCTGTGGCGAATAAGCTTCTAACTTTACTTGCTGTTGTTTTTCCAATGCCGAAACCGTAGAAATCGTCCCCATTACTAACGGCACGGTCATTGCCATTGCCACCATTTTTTTATTAAACATAGAACCACTCCCCCTAATAAAGTAGCTCAACCTTATCCCATTACCACTAGGCAATCATTCCCCGCAAAACGGATGGATAAAAATTGAATCTACGAGTAATTCTCTATGAACACTTCTATTACCTTTCCATTTAGGGTAAGTGAAATTTTCTCAATATTTATGTATGAATTGAACACAATACTGTAGAAATATATTTCTACGGTATTGTGTTCGGTACGCTATGAAAAAAGACAATTGCTAGTGGTCCTATCGAATGTATAGTCAAATAAATTCTAATCATACAAAAAAGGAAGTTGGAATCATTCCAACTTCCTTTTTTCTTTAATTAGCTGCACTTAATTTAATTCTAAGTTTTGTTTCACCTAAAGAAAGTTCATCGTCTTCGTTCGTTAAGTGACCAAATGTAAATTGTTTAACGAGTAAGTTTTCTTCCAATAAATCTTTATGGTTCGTTAACGTTCGCTGTAGTTCTTCTTCTGTATCAAGAATAATATCGACTCGTAAATTAACTGGTAAATTCAACTGTTTACGATATTCTTGAACCGCACGAATGAATTCACGCGCTACTCCTTCTTGTAACAATTCTTCCGTTACATTCGTATCTAACATAACCGTATATTGTCCGTTAGTTGTATTAGAGAATCCTGATTTTGCAACTTTCTCAACTAACACATCTTCAGCAGTTACAACTACTTCTTCTCCTGGTGTTGCTTCGTAAACTGCTCTTCCTGTTAATACAAAGTTTTGCACTTCTTCTTGTGATAATTGTTTTAGCCAACCATTCACTGCATTCACATTTTTACCGAACTTCGGCCCCGCTGTTTTAAAATTAAGCTTCAATTGATATGATGTGTATTTTGTTTCATCGAGTTCAACATGGAACGCTTTTACATTTAACTCATCCATAACGATATCACGATAAGATTCCCAATCCATATCATTCTCGTTATGCTCAAGTAATACAAGTTCTGCTAGCGGCTGTTTTACTTTTAAAGAATGCTGATTACGGTTACTTCTTCCAAGTTCAACAACTTGTAAAACAGCATCCATTTCCGCTTCTAATTTCGGCTGAAGTAGTGATTCATTTACAACTGGATAATCGGCTAAATGAACGCTGCTTCCTTCTAAATTCAGATGAATGTCTTCCGCGACAAATGGTGTAAATGGTGCAATTAATTTACTAATTGTTACAAGTACTTCATGAAGTGTCTCATACGCAGCTGCTTTCTCAGCGTTCATACCAGATTCCCAGAAACGATTACGTGAGCGTCTTACATACCAGTTACTCACTTCATCTACAAGTGTTGCAATTTCACGAGCTGCATTCGTAAATTGATAATCATCAAGTCCAGTTCTCACTTTTTTCGTTGTACTATGCAACCTTGATAATACCCATTCGTCTAATTTTGTAAGCTTTACATCATACGTTTCCTTCGGATTATACTCATCTAAATTTGCATATAAAACGTAGAAGCTATACACATTGACTAATGTATCTACAAATTTAGATTTCGCTTCCAGTACTGTTCTTTCAGAAAAACGCTTCGCATTCCACGGGGCACTATCAACAAGTAAAGCCCATCTTAGCGCATCTGCACCAAACTTATCTACTAAATCAACTGGGTCTAGTGCATTTCCTTTGCTTTTAGACATTTTCTGCCCTTCTTCATCTAAAACATGCCCTAGTGATAACACTCGTTTATACGGTACTTTTCCTGTATATAGTGCTGATACTGCTAATAAACTATAAAACCAGCCGCGTGTTTGATCAATTCCTTCTGCAATAACATCCGCTGGAAACTGCTCTTCAAATAACTCTTTATTTTCAAATGGGTAATGATATTGTGCAAATGGCATAGAACCACTATCAAACCAAACATCAATTACTTCTGGTGTACGATTCATTGTGCCTCCGCATTTCTCGCAGCAGACTTGCACTTCATCTACATACGGCTTATGCAATTCCAAATCTTCCGGTGTTTCTTTCGTACTATGCTTTCTTAATTCGGCAATGCTCTTCGGTGCGAACTGATGATTACAACTTTCACATTCCCACACGTTTAATGGTGTTCCCCAATATCTATTTCGGCTAATATTCCAGTCCACCATATTTTCTAAAAACTTACCAAAACGTCCATGTTTCATATGATCCGGATACCAAGTAACAGAATCATTATTTTGTAAAAATGTATCTTTAATTGCAGTTGTTCGGATTAACCAACTTTCTCCTGCATAATAAAGTAGTGGTGAATCACAACGCCAGCAATGCGGATAGCTATGTTCATATTTTTCTTTATGATACAGTAAACCTTCCTTCGCTAAATAACGAACGATATCCACGTCACAATCTTTTACAAATCTCCCTTTCAAAAATGGTACCGCTTCTGTATACTCACCTTTTTCATCTACAACGTGCAAGAATGACAATCCTTCACTTTGAACGACTCTATAATCGTCCTCTCCATATGCTGGAGCAATATGAACAAGTCCTGTACCACTATCTCCCGTTACAAAATCTGCTGCAATAACGCGGTAACCATTTGTAACTTCTTTCATCGGAAATGGCGCTGTATAAGATGTGTTTAATAATTCTTCGCCTTTATGAACAGATAATACTTCATAGTTCTCTTTTAATACTTCTTGTACACGTTCTTTCGCAACAATATATACATGACCTTCTTGTTTTGCTTTAACGTATTCCATATTTGGATGGACAGCAAGCGCAACGTTTGCTGGAAGTGTCCAAGGTGTTGTGGTCCAACCTAAAAAATACTCATTTTCACTATCTTTCACTTTAAACTTCACAGTTGCACTTAAATCTTTTACTGTTTTATACCCTTGTGCAACCTCATGTGAGCTCAATGAGGTTTGGCAGCTTGGGCAGTATGGTGAGACTCTATGTCCTTTATATAACAATCCCTTTTCATGGATTGTCCCCAAAATATGCCATACACTTTCGATATATGGATTCTTTAAAGTTACATATGGATCGTCCATATCTACCCAATAACCGATGCTTTCAGTGAATTCACGCCACTGCTTTTCATATGTGAAAACACTCTCTTTACACTTTTGAATAAATGGTTCAATGCCATATTCTTCGATTTCATGTTTACCAGAAATACCAAGTTGCTTCTCAACACCTAGTTCTACAGGTAAACCGTGTGTATCCCATCCTGCTTTTCTTACTACTTTATAACCAGCCATCGTTTTATATCTTGCTACTAAATCTTTAATTGCCCGACCAAGTGCATGGCCGACGTGTGGTAAACCGTTCGCCGTTGGTGGTCCTTCATAAAACACAAACGATTGCGCGCCTTCTCGATTCTGAATTGATTGTTCAAAAATGCTTTGTTCGTTCCACTGCTTACGAATACGTGTTTCTCTCCCTACAGCTGACTCTTTTACATCTACTTTCTTCATCTACAATCACTCCTTTGAATGTTTTAAAAGCACACAAAAAACCCGTCCCTATAAAGTAGGGACGGGTTTACCCGCGATACCACCCTAATTCTATTAGCTTTTTCACTAATAGCACTTAGCAACGTACTATCATACGTGTTCTTTGTAACGGTAGACATCCGTCCGGGCTTACTTACTTTCAGCCTCGGCTCCTCGGAGATGATTTTCAAATAACGTCTGCACACCGGCTTTCAGCAATATACCGGCTCTCTGGAGAGCAGCTCACTATTTTACTCTTTCTCGTCTTCAGATTTGTATACTTTGTTAAAAGTTATTTTATGCCATTTAGCAACTAATTGTCAACTAATTCAAAATATATCCTTATCTTTTTTCCCTATTCTTATACAATTACTTTTCAAATTCTCGCAATGCTGCTAAACTTTCATCATCCTCAATAAGTTCAGCAAAAAATCCCGATTCATCCTCACGAAGGACAAATTCAAGCTCTTCCTTCGCCTCTTCATTTCTATTTAACTGCGCTAAATAACAAGCACGATCATATCTTGCTAACAAATCACTCGCGTCAATTATTAATACTTCATTTGTTATTTTTTCTGCCTTTATCGTTTGGCCGACACCATGATATGAAGATGCTAAAGAAAGAAGAATTGCTGTTTCATTTGGATGATGTACAGAAGCATTTTCTAATACATGAATTGCCTCTTCAAACCTTTCTTGACTTTGATATATTTCTCCTAAAGCAAGAAATGCTCTACTTACAAACGGTGTTTGCTCTGTTAATTGTAAGATAATCTTTTCTGCTTTTCTTTCTTCCCCTGCTTTAAAGAATACTTGTGCTTGCAGAAGAAGAGTATCATAATCATCTGGTAGTTCTCGAACCATTTGTTTCGTTAATTCCAAAGCATCTCTTAACATATCTTCTTCCTCGCACTCAACGAAAAGATTTACAAGTTGCTTCGCTACGTCATAATCCCATTTATTTTCTAGTGACGTGTGCAGAATCTCTATTGCTTCTTTATTCATCTCTACATTCTCATAAAATAGCGCAAATCGCTGTGCTGCCATACTATTTTTCGGATTTAACTTTAAAGAGATTTCATATAAATCAATTATCATAGTAACCATTGAAATTTCTTTCGCACGATTTTTCATACGATAAAAAGCTCTCGTAATGATAGATCGTTTCGGCTGTTCATGCAGCTGGCGTTCAATCCATATTTCCGTAACCGCAGCTGCAGCATACATGAATGCTGTACTTCTTTCTGCTTTTTTCACCTTTAATGTATGAAGAAAATCTCGTATGTTAGACAATTTTTTATGTTGCTCTACTGCTTTTACATAAACATCAAATATACGTTCATTATCAAAATCTTTTTGTATTACTTTCATTGCAACTTCAATTGCTTTTACATTTCTTTTTTTCACTAATACTTTTGCATAATGATATAGTACTTCTATATGCTCACCATCTAATTGTAGCGCGTATTCAATCTGTGCTTGTTCTTTATCTGTTTCATTCATCGCTCCGTACACATATGCAATCGCATCTAAACGCCATATTTCAGGTACTTCGTCCGCTAATTGTTCTAGTTCAATCAGTAATTCTTCCTGAAGGTTCATTTCTACTGAAAGCTGTGCCAAATATTCCATATTAATATGCAACGGCTCTTCTTTCATCGCCTGAACCATATGACTTTGTTCTTTAGAACGGTTTTCTTCTTTTTCGTATATTTCCGCAAGCTGTAAATGTACACCTACGAAATTCCCATTAAACTCTAAACATGTTTCATACGCCTGCTTTGCTTCCGTCAATTGCCCTAATGCCATAAGTGTTTCGCCAATTCGGTAATACGGTAATGCCGTTTCCATTTGTTCTATCGCCTTATTATATCTTTTCATCGCTTGGCCGTACTGTCCAATAGATTCATATAAAATACCTGCATAACAACCGTACTCACTTACTTCATTTCTTTCTTTGTGTAACGTTCTTAAAAATGCTATACCTCGTTGTACAAATTCCGTTCCTTTAATTCGATTCACATATTCATCTAACGCACTTGCTACATTATAATCACTTTTCTTTATACCATTTTCTAACTTAGATAGCGCTACTTTAAATCCTTCTTCATTTCCACCAAGTTCTATTTCAGCATCCCATAAAACCATTCCTGCATTCATGAGGAAATCTTGGCTCTTTTCAATTTGCTTCTCAAGACCAAGAATATATTCTTTTGCTTCCTTATATTGTTCTCTTGCCATATAAACTTGTGTAAGTCCGAAGTGAGAATAAACATCCTCATCATTTTCTTCTAAAGCACGCTTATACAATACTTCTGCTTCTTCCAAGCTATCATTTTGAAAATGATAGTCACCTAATTTTACGTAAAGAGGTGCTTTATCATCACAATTCTCAATACCGTTTAATAAAATTTCTTTCGCACTTTCCTCATCCTTCAAATCAGATTCGTATATTTCCGAAAGTTTCGTATAAATGTAAGGTGCATTACTATCCAAATGAATCGCTACTTTAAGCCCTTTTATTGCTAAATATAATTTCCCTAGTTGATGTGCACATCTCGCTCGTTCATACCATACATGTGCTTCATATTTATACTCTTTTAACAAGTCATTAAAGATTTCATATGCTTCTTCATATCTTTCTAAATCTATTAATATTAAACCGTGATTTGTTAAAGTGAACCTTTCAGGACTACGCTCTAACGCAACTTGAGAGTATTGCAATGCTTTTTCAGATTGATCAATATACATATAGGATAAAGCGAGAAAACTCCAAGCAATAGGCTGATCTGCGTCTAATTGTAACGATGAACGAAAGCTTGAAATCGCTTCTAGATAACTTTCCTGTTCAAACGCATATCTTCCGTTTATTAAATGATATAAAGCACGATTATTTTTCTTCTCAACGCTTGTCAGCATTTGCTCCGCTTTCTCTACTTCTTGAAGACGAATAAAACACTGTGCACCATGCAATTTAACAAAGTCCGAGTTCGGAAACTTTTCCATTAACTTATCGATACAATATAAAATAAATTCTTTATCTACTTCAACATCTAAGTGCTTTATCGTATATAACCACGTATTTGGATTATCACTCGTTTCTTTTAAAAATTGTACTAAGTTACTAATTCCCTCTTTGTCATGTTCATCTAAATGATCCGTAAGAGAAAAAATAGATTTAAAGTAACGATTTTCTTCTTCACTTAGAAACGCTAGTTGCTCCTTCTTTTCTTTCGGAACAAACGTGATTGCTAAACAGCCTGTATAACGATATTTTTCTTGTACTTTACTATATTCCACAAGAACTGGCTCTATAAAGTTTGGATCTTGAACATAGAAAGCTTGCAATGTATCATCATATCCAGATAGAACTTGTACGTGTGAAGCATGCTCAATATCTATACTTAATAAAACAGGAATTCCTTCGTCAATCAGTCTCTTATAATTCTCTTCATTCCCTTTAAAATAACGATATTCATAACCTAATTCTTCTAAATAAGAAACAGTATCTGAAAACTTCGATCCTGTCATATCAAAAATAAACTCTGCTATTTCATCTTGTGTACGTTTCTCTCCCCATATACGCAACATCATCTCTAAGCTTGTCGGAACACAATAATTATCCTTTTGTACAATAGGAACTATCGGCAAGTGCACCTTTTTTCCATCCGGATTTTTTTCTAAATTATGATATAAAGATTCTTTTAAACTCTTTTCTTCTTTTAATAGTTTTTGTAAATCTGCAAATTTATTCATTTTGTACAGTGCTTCTGCACGTAAATGTACAAAGTAAGTATTATAGGCATGATATGGCAGCTGAGTATTTATGTTATCTATTACCGCTAACATCTCTTCATATTGCTCTAAATCTAATAAATACTTTATCTTCTCAAAATGAAAATATGGTACTTGTGGGAATTTTACAATCGCATCATCGATTAACTGTATCGCGCGTTTTTGTTCTCCTTTATTCGCATACAATTGTGATAATAAATAGGTAGATAACTCTTCACAATCTTCATGCTGCATGCCAGCAATAAATTGTTTTTCCGCTTTCTCCCATTCACCTGTATGCATATAAACGTAGCCCCATTTATCAAATACTGCGCGTGCACTGTACTCCTCTGCTTTTTGCATATACATTAACGCTTCTTCGTTTCGTTTCATTTCTAAAAGACATCGTACTAACGTAAAATATGTTTTCGCTAAAAAATCTGCATCTATTTCTTCTTTACTTAACTCTTCTAAAGAAGATTTTAACAACTGCTCCGCTTCAAGAATTTTCCGCTCATCAATTAACTCATCACAATATAAAGAGAGCGTTCTCATATTTGGGAATTTTTTATAAGCGTAACGAATGAGGAATGAACTGTATTGGTGCATAAGCCCTTCATCAGTAAGGCGAATTAATATATCGAACTCCTTATGCGAAGGAATATTGGCAAGCCAATTCTTCACAGAGGATAAAGTATTCGTTTCTTTTATATATGCAATTTCATTATTTATTTCCTGTAATCCATCTACAAATCTCTTGTCTTTTAAACAAGTTTCTAACTGCTTAAAATCTAGCATGCATTCACCTCGAATTTATATTTATACTGCTACTTGCTTAGATTTTACACACCATATAGTATGTATTCAACTAAAATCTCTTATAATGGATGGTATTAATTAATATTATTCAAATTTATAACAAAATATAGTAAAAATGATTGTTTTTCTCCGTATTTTGTTTAATTATATGGAATAACGTAACATGCGGTTTTAATCTTGTAGAAGCTGAAATTAGTACATAAAATTATATCGGCGATAATTCAAATATATCAGCGATTCTTTCATTTTATCGGCGATTTTCAAATTATATCGACCGATTCTTAACATTTATCAGCGATTATATGTCGAATATCGACTTATCGACATTAAACGACAAGCCTTATACATCATACCTTTTAATAAACTATGTCACCAAATGTAATTTTCATATTGGGAGCGTATACAAAAGAATAATACACATGAAATATTTTAAAAAATCGTAGTTCAGCTTCATATTGAGCTAGCGCATTATCATATGTTAATCCTCTGGCTATTAAACGTTCTACAAATTGTTGCTTATCACCCGGATCACCTGCAATCCCCTCTTCTTTTAATGATTGATACAAATCGTTTTTATCATTGTGATGCATATTTGAATCTAAAAAGTTCACTTTATCGCTTACTCTACATTCAATATTTTTCACACCTAATTCACTTAAATATATCGGTATTTTCATGCCTATATTGCCATCTTTACCATTTCTTTGCGTATCACTTTCAAATAATTTCTGCAAAACACCTAGCTGAATAAATTCCGATTGTTTCTCCCCATCTAGTAAATAAGAAGCCATATTAGAAATCCAATGTGGTTCAAAACAGATTATTTTCCCGCCTCCTTTTATATACAAAACTAAAGTTCTCTATATAATAGCCGTATTCCTACACTTTTCTTAAAATTTCAAAGCAAAAAAGCTAGTGTATTTTTAATAATACACTAGCTTTTTATTTGGAAGAAAAATTTAACAAGTACAATCACAATCAAAACAATCCGTACAGTCTAAATCGTCACAATCTGCTTTTCTCTTTCTTTTGTTTCTTTTAAGATAATAATACAGTAGCCCAAACAATAGTATACAAATAACAAAAGCTATTATTGCTTCTGTATACTTATTTTGAGTCATAAAACCAATTCCACTTCCGCCTGAAATAAAAATTAGAATTAAATAAATCCAGAACATCTATGTAAATACCTCCATTACTATATATCTTAAGATAATATCCATATAACACTAGAGGAAATGAATAATCCCATACCATTACCGCTTAATACACCAGTAGTTATTCTTAGCAAATTTGAGCTACTTCTCCATTTCCACTTTTGGGTGAACCCATCGATAAGTAACGGAATTTGAGCGAAAAATGATAGTATGATTGCCAAAAGAAATGAAGGTGTCATATAAAAATAAATTGGAAACATTAAAATACCAATAAGCATGCCTGTACAACGCGCACATAAAGGTATGTACTTTTGTAGTTTAAAAAAACTCCTATCTAATCTTCTATGACAAGGAATTTGTAAAATAAAAGTTCGAATCAATATGAATCACCCTCTCTAAAAAGATTTTAATTGATTTTGCAAAAAAAATATATATCCAATAAAAAAACAAACCAGGTTTATACTAGACCCAGTTTGTCAGTTTACTACTATGTTACATTTCCTCAGGTGCCTCCACCCCAAGTAAACGTAATCCTTCTTTTAATACAACCGTCACAGCATAAACCAATGCGAGTCTGCTGTCTTTTTCTTTGCTCTCTTCTAATATACGAACATTACCGTAATATTTATTGAATGATTGTGCTACATCTAATATATATTTCGAAATAATAGATGGCTCATTTTTATTGAAAGCCGCTTCAATTACTTGAGGGAATTTATTAAGTAATTTTACGACACTCCAGCTATGATCGTCTTTTAAAGCAAATGTACATGTTTCAAATTCTACACTTTCTTTTCTTAAAATAGAACAAGCACGTGCATGTGTGTACTGTACGTAAGGTCCTGTTTCTCCTTCAAATTTCAGCATATTTTCTAATGAGAATTCGATATTATGCATACGCTCATTTTTTAAATCGTGGAAGATGACTGCACCAACACCGACTTGCTTTGCTACTACTTCTTTTTGTTTTAAGTTTGGATTTTTCCCTTCAATATTTTGTTTTGCAAGTTCGATTGCTTCTTCGAGTACTTCTTCAAGTAAAATAACTCTTCCTTTACGTGTCGACATTTTCTTACCATCTTTTAAAATGAAGCCAAATGGTACGTGTTCCATACCATCAACCCAAGTATAGCCAAGTTTTTTTAATACGGTGAAAAATTGATTGAAATGTAAGCTTTGTTCTGGACCAACAACATATAGCGCTTTATCAAACCCATAAGTGTTTTGACGATATAAAGCTGCCGTTAAGTCACGCGTTGCATAAATCGTCGCACCATCTGATTTTCTAATTAAACAAGGCGGCATTCCTTCTTCTTCTAAATTAACGACTAATGCACCTTCTGATTCTTCAAGCAACTCATGTTCTTCTAAAATCCCAATAAAATCTTCCATTAAATTATTATAAAATGCTTCTCCCTGAAAATTAGTAAATTCTACACCGAGAAGTTCATAAATGCGAGAAAATTCTTTAAGGGACTCATGACGGAACCAATTCCAAAGCTCTACCGCTTCTTCATCACCTTCTTCTAATTTCTTAAACCAAGCACGTCCTTCTTCTTCTAGTTCTTCGTCGTCTTTTACCTCTTCATGGAATTGAACATATAACTTAAATAGCTCACGTATTGGATCTTCTTTAACTACTGCTTCATTTCCCCATTTTTTATAAGCCGTAATTAACTTTCCAAACTGTGTTCCCCAATCTCCTATATAATTAATCCCTACAACTTCATAGCCACATTTTTCAGCGATATGTTTCAGCGAATTTCCTATCATTGTAGAACGTAAATGTCCCATCGAAAAAGGTTTCGCGATATTAGGAGAGGAATAATCAATTACTACTGTTTTTTCACAGCCAAAGTGGTTTTGACCGAACTCTTCTTTCTCCGCTAAAACTGTTTTTAATACTGCATCACTTACAGTTTCACGATTGAAAAATACATTTACATAAGGACCAACGGCTTCTACTTTCGTAAAAAACGGATTATTTAATTTCTCAGCAACTTCCTTTGCGATAAGAGCTGGTGCTTTTTTATATTGCTTCGCTAATGAAAAGCATGGGAACGCTGCATCTCCAAATTCATCTTGTTTCGGTGTTTCAATTAAATCTAAAATTTGTTTTTGCGTTAATTCATTCGTGAAAATATTAGATAAACTTTCCACAAACTGCATTTTATAATCCATGATACAACCTCCTTATTTTTTAAAACACAAAAAACTCGTCTCTAAAAAAGAGACGAGTTTTAACCCGTGGTACCACCCTTGTTGTTCGTTACGAACCACTTTCCCGTTTATAACGAGGACAGGGGGCCTCGGCTTTCTCTACTATTCGTTCAAGAAGCATCTCCGAAGTGCGCTTCATCTTTTTCCTCCGTACTAGGCTCACACCATCCCTAGCTCGCTTTCCTTCTAAAAAAGACTACTCTCTTCATCACAGACAGTATATTTAATTAATTATTGCTTATTATACATCTTTTCAAACAATTAGCAAGGGTCAATTACACCAAAGTGAAACTTAGCACTTTTTCTTTTGTATACATAAAAATTGTGTTTTTCAAATCTAGAACTACGAAAATGATCTTTTAAAACGACACGTTTTCTCGCCACTCGTTTTGCCTCCGCAATTGTTTCATCAATAATATCATGATACAAAGCGAAGTGTTTTAATCCTTTAATTCCGTCGGATTCTATGACAGTTTCTTCAAACATCGGATCAAGGTAAACGACATCGTAACTATTGTCTTCACATTGCGCTAAAAATGAAAAATGCTCCGTTTGCTTTACTTGAATTCTTTGCATTGCTTCATCAATTTCAGAAACGGATGAAGACCATGTTTTCAAACCATTTTCCATAATATAAGCCATATACTCATTGCCTTCAAGTCCTGTTACTTTTCCGCTTTCACCAACAACATAACTAGCTACAATACTATCTGATGCCATCCCGAGCGTACAATCTAACACTGTCATTCCTCTCTCTAATTGCGTGGCTTGTACAAACGGATCGTGTTCTCCACGCATTAACCTTTTCACACGAAACATCGCTGAGTTCGGATGAAAGAAAAACGATTCTTCCGTACCTTTCGGATAAATAGCTAATCGGTTCTTCCCTACGACAAGCACATCTTGTTCATACTGCTCATGCAGCTTATGTACTGGTATGTCATTACGTTTAACGAATGAACGATTTAATTCTGCGGCTACCTGCTTTGCATAATCTGTCATTTCTTTATTCGTTCTTCCTGCTGTTGTTACGATCATTGTTTCACCTCTATATAAAGAAAAGAGGGAGATTTACTCTCCCCCTTCTTTAGCAATTCTTTTCGAAAGCTTGTTCTAAGTTCGTAATAATTTCGTCCATAGTTGCACCTTCAATTTCATGACGGTGAATGAAGTGAACAACTTCTTTTCCTTTTAATAATGCCATAGATGGTGAAGATGGAGGAATTTCTCCGAAGTATTCACGCATTTTTGCAGTAGCATCTTTATCTTGACCTGCGAATACAGTTACAAGATGATCAGGTTGTTTTTCAGCACGAACAACCGCTTGACCTGCTGATGGACGTGCTAAACCAGCTGCACAACCACAAACAGAGTTTACAACTACTAAAGTTGTACCTGATGTATTTTCCATAAATTCTGTTACAGCTTCTTCTGTAGTTAACTCTTCAAACCCCGAACGCACTAACTCTTGGCGCATTGGGATTACCATTTGGCGCATGTATTCTTCATAAGCATTTGACATCTTGTAATCTCTCCTTCAACTTTCATTCCAAATTCATCATATCACGCTCTATTAATAGGTGCAAAAGAAAGATAACGATGATTTCATTTTTTTGTAGGGATTTCACAAACCCCACCGCGGCAATGCCCCACTGGAACAAGTTTTCTATTGTTAGCGATATAATCGTATACTTTACTTCCAAAACCAAGTACGATAGATAACTTTATAAAAGGAACGGCAAAGCAATAAGATGGAACGGCCTTTGCTAATACATGTATGCTATGAATGCCGTCATACCACTTATTATTTTTAAAAATATACAATCTTTGTTCCATCTTACTTTGTAGTTCTTGAGAAAGCTCATACTTCTCAACTACATCTTCATCTCGAAATGAAACAAATTTCATCTTACCCTTTTTATCTAATTTTTTCGTACGTTCTGCAACCGCCGTACACATCGGACACCAACTATCATAGAAAACAATCATATATTATTCCCCTTTACGAGACTCCGTCATTTGTTTCCATACAGAACCTTTTGCTTCTTCTCCGCCTTCAATACGTTCTAATGCTAGACGTGCTTGCATAGCTACTTCAAACTCTGGATCATCTTGCGCTGCTTTTAATGCTGGAATCGCACTTTCATCTCCAAGTTCAAATAAGAACATAGCTGCACGCCAGCGTACTAATTTACTTGGATCTTTCAGAGATTTAATCATAACGAACATCGCTGCCGGATCACCTACATCTGATAAACAATCTCCTGCAGTACGACGAACACTTACAGAGCGATCTAATAAAGCTTTATATAATAACGGTAATACTTCATCACCTTTTACCATACCTAAATACGCTGTTGCTAAACGGCGTATTGAAACTTTTTCATCATCTAACGCCATCTTCAACACTGGAATATCTTCTTCAGTAGGATCCATTTGTTCTAATGCTGCAAAACGGTTTTTCCAGTCAGAATCTTTCATCATCTCTTCTGTTACTTTATATGGCTCACGCTTTTGGATCGTTACTTCAACAGCACCTGCTTGATTTAATAATTCTTTAACCGTTTCATTTACACGTTCTTCTGAATAAGCAGCAACAATCTCTTCTACTACTTCTTTCCCGATTTCTTCAAAGTTACCGTAACGTGTACTTTGTTCCACCCATTTACGCTCTTTTACAACATTTGGTGCAGACATTTGCACTTTCATAATTGATTCTTTAAAACGATCAGGTAAACCAACACGTTCTTCCGTCGTTCCATCTGTTAACTTTACTTGCATTGGAATTGTAAAGAACATTTGAACAAACACTTTCACTTCTCCAAAATGAGCAAGTTGTTGTTCTTCACTTTCTTCTACTACTTCTTCGCCGAAAACAGCACGAACTTGTTGTAATAAAACTTTCCAGTCATACTTCGCATTTCGCTCCACTGCTAAAAAGTCGGCTACATGATATACACCTTTAATGCCTTCAATTTTCAAAATTTCTTGCACTTGCATTGGTGCTTGTTCTTTATTTTCATTTGTATAATTATTACGCGCTCCTGATGGTAATACTTCATTCAAAATAACTTTCATTGTATTTGGACTTGGCGTCGGTTCAATTGCTTTAATCTTCACGTAAAAAACTCTCCTTTATTGCATGTTCTTAGCTGTATTGTAACATGTTATCACTCTATACTCCTACTCGGATGCTTAATTTTACTACTTTCTTCCCCCTACCATACTATTTCATTCTTTTTACATTTTAAATTAGGAACGGGATTTTAAAAGCTTTCGTTTCCGATGATTTTTATTTTTTATCCATTTCTTGAGGTACCGCCAGTATTTTTGAAAAAAACACGCTAAACAAAAAAATATAATAAGCTATCCATATGGATAGCTTATTTACATAATTTTCGTTATTGGAAGACAACTATTTTTATAAATACAAAAGGCAGAAAAGTATATAGATTCTACAAAATATTTTGATTGTGATACATTTACAGAATCTCTTATTTTATAATTAATGTCTTATTATTTTTTGGAGGGAATTCGATGAAAAAGTTTGTTTTGATATTTGGGCCACAAGCAGTTGGGAAAATGACAGTTGGACAAGAACTAGCAAAGATGACTGATTTAAAATTATTTCATAACCATATGACAATTGATTTATTGGAGCCATTGTATGGATTCTCTTCGGAAATGTGGCGATTAACCCATCTTTTCCGAAAGGAAATATTTCAATCATTTTCAAAGAGTGAACATTATGGAATGATTTTTACATACGTATGGGCGTTTAATGAAAAGAAAGATTGGGATGATGTTGAAAGTATATGTAATATTTTTCGTTCCCAAGGGGTTGATATTTATTTTGTTGAATTAGAAGCTGATGTAGAAGAAAGACTTCAACGAAATAAAACACCTCATCGACTTGAACATAAGCCAACGAAAAGAAAGATTGAACAATCTGAACAAAATTTATTAAGCACATTTGAAAATTTTAGATTAAATTCAAGAGAAGGGGAAATTACAGAGAAAAATTATATAAGGATCAATAATACGAATTTAAATGCTACAGAAGTAGCTGAAATTATAAAGAAAGAATTTCAACTATAGTTTTTTTTTAACAAATTAAACAGTTCGGATTTTATGAATATCGTATACATTTCTAATTAACATAACGTCCTATTATCGGTAGCAACAAAAAGGAGGATTCCTTACTCTCAGAAGGAATCCCTTTTTTTATTTTCTATCACTCGATTCATCTTTTTATACATTCCTATCCTGTGATGGGTTTTATGGTTCTCGTTTGTTACTGGATTAGCCAAAAAACGTTATAAAATTTTGTATACTCTTTACTTGTTTTTTCAAAAAAGCTGGCGGTATCCCCCTCTTTAAGTTTATTAAAATACTTTCCACAATTTTTTCCGAAGCTATTACTTAAAATCACCTTTTATTACGATGCCCCCTCCCGCCTTCTCTCCAAAAAGGTAATACTCTCAATCACAACTTCAGTTCTATATATTCTCTTGCCTTGTTCATCATCGTAATTACTAGTCTGAATACGCCCTGTAATCCCAACGAGCGACCCCTTCTTACAATATTCAGCTACATTCTCAGCCGATTTGCGCCAAACGACACAATTAATAAAATCGACTTGTTGTTCACCTAAACTATTTCGAAATCCTCTATTTACCGCAACACATATTCGTGCATAAGCGACGCCTTGTTTTGTGTAGTATAATTCTGGCTCCTTTGTCAATCTACCGATTAATACAACTCGATTCATCATAAGTTATACCACCTCACATGTTTTTCTTCATTGTAAGGAGAAATGTTTGAATGGTAAAAAGCACAAAATGATATATCCGTAAGTAGAAAGTATTATTTGGGACCTTACAAAACAAAAAAAGAAACCATACATAGTTCAAACATGTATAGTTTCAAAATTTATTACACTTCAGTACAAGATATGTAATATCCTCCGCGAGCCATCTTTATTTCAGCACGGTACATTACATTTTCTAAGTAGAAAGTAATCGGTTTAACTTTACTCTCAAATTTTAGTCTTTCATTGCATTCAGCCGCATATCTCTCTATTGCTGAAGTAATGACTTTTGATGATGGATACGTTAAAGCATCATCTAGTTCTATGAAAAAACTTTTAGAAAATAGCTTTTTCATAATCCCTTTCTTCTCTTTCATCATATTCCATCCCCCCTTAACTCAAGTTACCAATATCCATATTATACCATAAAATCAATTTATCTTTAAAAATAAAAAAATCCTGCATTTCTCATGCAGGATTTTTTTATTAGTCATTTTTCGTAAAGTAAGAAACGAAACGAAGAATTTCTAAGTATAACCATACTAATGTAAGCATTAGTCCCATCGCAGTGTACCACTCCATATATTTCGGAGCTTGACTACGTACACCATTTTCGATTAAATCGAAATCTAGTAATAAGTTTAATGCAGCAACTACAATAACAACTGCACTAATAATAATACCGATTGTACCACCTTGGTGAATGTATGGAACAGTTACACCAAACATATTTAGTAGGAATACGACTAAATACATAACCATAATTCCAAGTGTTGCTGCCATAACGCCTGTACGGAATTTATCCGTTACTTTTACTACGCGTGTTGCATATAACACTAACATTGCAAATAGAATTGAGATTGTTAGTAATACAGCATTTAAAACGATAGAATCGCCAAATTTCATTGTATAAACTGCTGAAATACTTCCTAACACAACCCCTTCTACCGCTGCATAGATTGGTGCACCAAAAGGTGAAATACGCGGGAAGAACATAGACGCGAATGCGATGATTGCCGCAACGATTAAAGCACCAATTAATACTGGCATCTTCATCGTCCCCTGCATCATCTGTATGTATGAATAGACAGACGTTGCAAGTAGCAAGATAAGCATAATAAACGTTTTGCCTACTGTTCCGCCAATCGTCATCGCAGAAGCGCTTGCTCCCTCTTTACGGAATGCCTCTTTTTTCAACATTGGATTAGATGTTCTCATTTTTTCCCTCCTAAAATAGGTTCTACCAATAGTGTAAAGTTTTTCTCTTTACTTTTCAATATATGCAGCTTGTTTTTATTTTAATCCTTCAACGATGTCTGATAGTTCACTCCATCTTTCCATCTTTTTTTCTAGCTCTTCTTCTGTTTTCTGCTGTGCTTCAGATAATTCTTGTGCCTTTGTGAAGTCAGATCCAACTTTCGCAAGTTCTTCTCCAATTGACTCAATTTTTTCTTCAAGTTCGGCAATTGTATCTTCAATCGTTTCCCATTCACGCTGCTCATTGTATGAAAGTTTACGTTTACGTTGTTGTTTTGGAGCTTCTTCTACTACTTTTTTCTCTTTTTGAACTTCCGCTTTCTCCATAAGTTCTCTCGTTTTTTCCATTTCTAAATAATCTGTATAACTACCTAGAAACTCACGCACTTCGCCTCCGCCAGTAAAGATGAACAGTTCATCTACTACTTTATCTAAGAAGTAACGGTCATGCGATACAGTTAAAACGACACCTGGGAAATCCTCTAAATAATCTTCTAGTACTGTTAATGTTTGTGTATCTAGATCATTCGTAGGTTCATCAAGTAAAAGTACGTTTGGTTCTCCCATTAAAATACGTAATAAATATAAACGTCTTCTTTCACCACCAGATAGTTTACCAAGTGGTGTACCATGTGAATGCGTCGGGAATAAGAAACGTTCTAACATTTGAGATGCACCAATTACTTTTCCATCTGTCGTATGAATAACTTCTGCAATCTCTTTAATGTATTCAATCATACGCTGATTTAAATTCATCTCTTCATTTTCTTGCGTATAATAAGCAACTTTTACAGTTTGTCCTACTTCCACTTCACCACTATCAGGAGATAACTTACCTGCAAGCATATTTAATAGGGAAGATTTCCCGCTTCCATTCGCCCCAATAATTCCGATACGATCACCCGGTTTCACAATATGATTAAAATTATGTAATACCGTCTTATCGCCAAATTTTTTCGTTACATCTTTTAACTCAAGTACTTTCTTTCCTAGACGACTTCCGCTTAGTGCAATATCAACTGACTGTTTTGCAGCTGGTCCTTCTTGTGCCTTTAGCTCATCAAAACGCTGAATACGCGCCTTTTGTTTCGTAGAACGGGCTTTTGCACCACGACGAATCCAAGCAAGTTCACGACGATATAAATTTTGGCGTTTCGATTCTTGTGCCAATTCTTGCTCTTCACGAAGTGCTTTCGCTTCTAAAAATGTACTATAGTTTCCTTCGTAGCTATATAATTTACCATTATCTAATTCAAAAATACGGTTCGTCACACGATCTAAGAAATAACGATCATGGGTTACAAGTAATACCGAACCTGTATATCTCGCTAAATATTCTTCTAACCATTCAACTGTCTCATGGTCAAGATGGTTCGTAGGCTCGTCTAAAATTAATAAAT
The DNA here is from genome assembly GCF_009183805.1 of Bacillus sp. B2-WWTP-C-10-Post-4. Lineage (NCBI taxonomy): Bacteria > Bacillati > Bacillota > Bacilli > Caryophanales > Bacillaceae > Bacillus > Bacillus sp. B2-WWTP-C-10-Post-4. The sequence goes on from NZ_WEII01000011.1 coordinate 49,910, forward strand.
CAGGTGTTTCAATAAAACATTGTGCCATTGCGATACGTTTTTTCTGTCCACCAGATAAGTTCCCAACAATTGCAGTGAAGTCCGTAATTCCTAATTTCGTTAAAAGAGATTTCGCATTTGCATTTGCTTCCCATGCACTCATTGCATCCATACGTTGCTGCACTGCAAATAATTGTTCCTGTACTTTTTCATTACTTGGATCTTTTTCAATATTTAATAGTGCTTTTTCATAATCACGAAGAAGACGAATTAAAGGTGTATCACCATGGAACACTTGCTCTAATACTGTCAGTTTTTCATCAAACTCTGGTTGCTGTGATAAATAACTAATTGTATACCCACGTGAATGCGTCATATCACCTGTATCAGGAGTTTCTAATCCTGCAATAATTTTTAATAATGTCGATTTACCAGTTCCGTTTACACCAATAATTCCGACACGTTGTCCTTCTGTAATACTACATGATAATCCATCAAATAACGGCTTTTCCCCATATGATTTTGATAAGTTCTCCACAGTTAACATTTTCATATTTGTGCATTCCACTCTTTCATAAATTGTTCAATAAACTGTTCCATATAACGATGACGAATTTCAGCCTCTTGTTTTGCTGCATTCGTATTCATTAAATCTTTTAATTTCAAAAGTTTTTCATAAAAATGATTTAAAGATGGATCATTATTTTTTCTATATTCTTCTTTCGTCATTTCTTCACGCGGCGGAATAGTTGGGTCATACATTAATCTCCCTTTCGCCCCACCATATGCAAATGTACGAGCAATTCCTATTGCACCAAGAGCATCTAAACGATCCGCATCTTGAACAATTTTCCCTTCAAGTGACTCTACTGTGCCGCCATGGCCACCTTTATAAGACATATTGGCGATGATATGAAGAATATGTTTACTTTCCTCTTCTTCAACCCGTAGCTCTTCTAACCAATCAGAAACTTTTTTCATTCCTGCTTCTTCACTTTCATTTAGCTTTTCATCTGCCACATCGTGAAGTAATGCTGCCATTTCAATTATAAAACGATTTCCACCTTCTTGCTCAGATAAAGAAATCGCCATTTTATGTACACGTTCAATATGATACCAATCATGCCCACTCGCATCTTTTTCTAAAATATGTTTTACAAAAGTAATTGTTTTTTGAATTTTTTCTTGTTTTGTCATTTTATCTTCACCCAGTTACTTATTGTAACACGCCCGCATTTTTTCATCACATATTTTCTTGTCCGCCCATACACTAGGTGGTAGGCATCATCATGAAGGAGGAATAAACATGTTCTATAATAATCAACCGCCTTATCCAAGGCAACCATTGTATCCTCAACAACAAGAACAGAGATACACAGAACAATACGAAGAACAAGAGTTACAACAGCAAGAGCCACAATATGACGAAAACCCATATGCAACAACGCAAAACCAAGAAACTGAATTTCAACAAAATCCATATGACACACGTCCAAATTATGAATATCCTCAAAATCCATATGCAGCACTACAAAATCAAGAACAGCGATATCCTCAAAATCCATATGTAATACCACAAAACCAAGAACAACAATATCAACAAAATCCATATGCAGCACCACAAAACCAAGAACAACAATATCAACAAAATCCATATGCAGCACCACAAAACCAAGAACAACAATATCAACAAAATCAACAAAATCCATATGTAGCACCACAAAACCAAGAACAACAATATCCTCAAAATCCATATGTAGCACCACAAAACCCATACACAACTCAACCACAACAACCGCAATACCAACAACAAATGTATCAACCAAACTACGACGCACGTGTCTCACCACCTAAACCACCAACAATAGATCCAACTCAACCACAAATTTTACCGCCTGGACCAACACTAGACATTACACAACCACAAATATTGCCACCTGGACCAATTACTGAACCAACACAACAACAAATTCAACAAGTTGTCGGTACACAGTTTTTACCTTTCAAGAAACCCGTACTAGATTTCGTAAAACCATGGGTAGATTACGGTTTAAATGAAGCAAAACATACATCACATGAACACGCATTAACAGAAGTTGCTGCGATTATGTTTTTAGTTGGTAAAGGCTTCAATCCGACGATCGCACATTATATCGTTGAATCTTGGGAGAAGAATGAACAGTTTTAGAATTGTTTATTTGATAAAATATAAAAAACACAAAAGTGCCAAACCCCTTATACCACAAGGGTTTTGGCACTTTTTAATATATAAAACAAATTTTATTGAAATAATTATTTTTATAGATTTTCATACTTTTTTATATAGTACGTGAACATATACAGTACAAAATTACACCTTTGTATACACATTTTTAGAAACATCTTACGTTTATCAAACAATAACCAAAAGACGTACCTGCAACCTCATCATATAAATAATAGATATTAAAAAGAGGACACTATAAGCGCCCTCTTCCTTAGGTTTTAAATATGTTCTCCATGATCCATAAACACTTCAATTGCTTCGTTTTGTGGTATGTCTTTTACATTAGTAAGACCAAAAGTAAAAACAGCGGATAACATCATCATTAATAAGATTGCTTTTTTCATTTTAGCGCCCTTCTTTCTATGCTCTTTTTGTCTGCATCTAAAGCGATGTGCAAATACTTGCTTGCTTTTCTGTGATTTTCTGAACCATAGAATCTTTCACCTAAAAGAGAAGCATATTCTTTTACCCAATCATATAATTCTTCTTTTTCAAAATACGAAATACCTTCTATAACCACATTTTCTAATTCTTCTTGCGGTACATAGTTATGTACTGCTTTTAAAATTCGGAAATGATGACGATAACATAAGTCGCTAATCTTATAGCCATTCTCAATATATTCATTAGCGATATGACTATAACCTAACTTAAAATGTTCTCTTGCTAAAAGAAACATAGTTTTAGCGTTATTTTCTAATGAATCCTCTAAGTGTTTAATTGCTAACTCTGGCATGTTTTGACTTGCGTATAAAAGTCCTAAATTATGCTTAACTCGTTTAATAAGAAGTTCATCATTAGATTTTTGGAAGGTACCTAGTGCTGAAAGTAAATATTCCTCTGCACTTTCGAATTCATTTAGTCGAATGTGTGCCATTCCTAAAGTATTTAAGCATGCTGCAGTTTTTAATTCATACCCTGGACTAATTGAAAATACTTCATTCGCCTTTGTAGCAAATTGAACTGCTAGGATTGGTTTTAATACGTGATAGTAATGGACTGCAAGCCAATAATTAAATTCAGCTTTTTCAATTTCATCATGCATGTACTCTAAAAACGTTTCAGCTTTTTCAAATTGCATTCTTGCTTCACTATGGTTTGCTTTATTAATAGCGTAAATTGCTTTAAATAAATGATGATAGTACTCTAAAAATGTTTCTGTAGACTCTGGTAAAGGCTCGATTTTGTCCAGAATATCTTTTGTACTATCCATATCCCGAATTAGCAGTTTATACCGGGCATTCAATAAAGCGTAGTAGACTAATATTGTTTGGTCTTCCTTAATATTATTGATTTTATTTGCAATATCTTCTTTTATTTTCTGAGACTGTAATACACGTTGTGAAATCATAGCTTGATACCATTCGTTTAATAATTTTGTGATTTCTTCTTTAGAAATAATGTCAACACTCATCTACTTCTACCCCCTTTTGTTAAATGTTATCATGACATGCTTGTTTGCATAAATAAGTTTTTGAATATTCTAACTTGAAAAAATTATTTTTGAATATTCATGTTAACAAAATGGTCCCTTTTCAAACCTTAAAAAAGAACACATGTTTGTAGCGGAGTTAAAAAAACAAAAGTGAGGTATTACATCATGGAATATAACAGCTTTCCTGTAGTACGTGGAAGAGGTATGGTGAAATGGAATCCATTTGCTTCAATACCGGAGCAATACGAGGAAATACATAGAATGTTTGAGGAACAATATAAAGTACCTAAACCTTTTTTAACACAAGATACTATGGAACGAATAGAAAGAGCGTTAATGCAATCTTTTCATGAGGAAGAAGAAATACATATCTCATACTATCGTGATGGAATGGTGCAAGACATGTACATAAATGTATTACATATTGAACCGATGACGAAAACTATATATTGTACAGATGCCTTTGGTTTGAATACTAAGTTTAAGTTTGATGAATTGGTGAATATAAATTAAAAGAAGCCGCCCGACAGGACTGAAGTGCACCCCAATTGTTAGACACAGCCTAACAATTGGGGTGCACTTCACATATATAGGTGGCTTTTGTACGACAAAAAAAAAGAGCTCTGCTATACAGCAGAGCAAAAGAAAAATATATAACCCTATAAAAATAATACAAATTATTGATACTTTCAAAAGACGAAATTTAAATTTCCATCACAATAATAGCTATGTTTAAGTATGAAACATTCTACCTTCACTATAGCTATGAATATTCTTATTTTAGAATTCCATAGTATCCAAATAGCTCTTTGAGAAATACCTCAATACCGAACTTCTTCAAAGAATCTTTTCTTTGTTCAAAGAGAAGTTCTAAAACTTTTTTCTTATCTTTGTCTCTTCCATAATGAATCAACCTATGACAGTTCGGACATATACTAACTATATTTCCAACAACATCTAAACTATTTTCAAAATCAATTCATTTATACGATTAATTGTGTAAGAATTATGATGTGTGATTTCTCCTAATTCCTTGTACTGCCTTACGTTTTTTTTCCATTTCACAATTACAACATTATTTTTTTGTAACTGTTTAAATTGCTCTTGTGTTTCAAAGTTTACAAAATTCATATCAATTCCCCTTTGTATGAAAATGAAATTTCTATAATAAAACTTTATAAGCTTTATATATCCATTCTTCATCTTTGTCTTCTTCCACATAAAAGATTTCTATTTTTATTTCCATACCATTTTCCATTAAAACGTGCGCTTCATATTTCCCATCTACATAACTAGCACAATCAATATTGTCTGCTACTATTTCTCTCCATTTATCAGGTAAACTATCATAAAAACGTTCAATGGCCGCTACTAAAACTAAATCTTCTAAATGAGCAGTTTTAGGGTTGTTTATTTTTAAAAACATCAAAAATGCCAAATCCCTTATATCACAAAGGATTTGGCATTTTTAAGTATCTAGAACACGCGCTAAATTTAAGGAGAAATTAACAGACATGAGTCCGGTATAATGCCGTGTCCACACCCAAGGATCGGTTACATAAAATAACGTATCTAACCTGGGAAGTCTATTAGCTTTTTCCCTTATAGTAACGCTCTCTTCTACTAAGACCTTTTCTTTCTAGGGCCAACAATTAATTTAATCGCTGTTCTCTCTTCATTATTGATAGAAATCTCTTGAAACGCTGGAACAAAAGCTAAGTCAATACCACTTGGAGCGACGAACCCTCTTGCAATCGCAATTGCTTTAATCGCTTGATTTATAGCTCCAGCCCCAATCGCTTGAATTTCCACATTACCACTTGTTCTTAGTACTCCTGCTATTGCACCCGCGACTGAATTTGGGCTTGATTTTGAAGATACCTTTAATATATTTTCCATGTAAGTTGCTCCCTCTATTATTTAATCTCTCTTTCGTTACAATTTTAAATATTTTAGCGTATCTTTAATTACTATTCACCCCAAAAACAAACGATGCTTCATATGTATATTATTCTATATTTTCTGACTTTTTCCTGCTCAGCTACGCAAATAAAAAATAAACTGAATAACCTAATATAAATATAGCTAAATATTATAACTTCACCAAATAATAACATCCATACAGCTAAAGGTAATATTTCTGTTTTGTCAGACTAAATAAATATAGTAAAGTGAAATTTTCATGAGTGGGGGTTTAATTCATCCCCCACCTAACTTCTTTGCTTTCGCTGAATTTTGAGATGGGAGTCTTACTGCTCGGAAAATAGCGGGATAAACGTTTCCTCGTTACTTCAATCTATTTAGAAATTCCATTTATTTTTCTATCAAATTATAAACCTTATCATCTTCAAAAGGTGTTACAGGTAATACCCAAATACTACACTTCATCATTTGACCACTTTATATTCCAAATCTATTTCCTTTTATAGTACAAGCATACACGCCAATTGTGATTCATCTTCATAAACTACTATGTGGTTTAAATTTATTAAGAATAGGAGGTAATATATTGGGTTCATACTATCATTCTTCAAACTCGTATAAAAAATGCTCATGCAAATCTTCTTCCAGTTCAAATAAAAAATGTTCATGTGACCATTCACATAAACGAAGCTGTCCTGCATACGGAACTTTTTGGCAAACTGAATTTATAACTGTTCCTTTTGGCGATCCTTTTCCATTTAATCACGTTGGACCTTTAGCAGGAGGTGTTTCCTTACTAAACCCTACTACTATACACTTTAGACAAGCTGGTGATTATAGAGTTTCGTTCATTTCCAGTATTAATACTACTTTAAATCCTGTATTTCCACATATCCCAGTCATAACTATATTTTTAAATAACAATCCACTTGCTAATAGTCAAGGTGACTTCGCTATTCAAATGAATACTTCATCAAATAACGAATGTCTTCAACTCGTTGGCGAAACGATTGTTACAGTGCCTGCTAATTCAACTCTTCAACTTAGAAATAATAGTGCTTTTAATCGTCAAAGTATTGTAACTTGTGACAATGGTATAAATTCAGTTGAATTAACAGTTACAAAACTAAGTTAAAATTATTTCTTCACATTCAGATGCTATTTCAGCATCTTTTTTTATTGAATAACAGTTTTTTCAACTTTTATTATCTCTCCCCACATAAAAAAGTGCAGAATTCTTTCTAACACAAGATTTCTGCACTTTTTTATTATACTTATTTATTCTTCCTTATTTCTCTACATAAACCGACTTAACAATCGTACGATTATATGGTTTTCCTTCTTTATTCATCCCTTTTATATCCATCGTAACGTTATATACTCCCGGTTGTTTTATATCTTTCAAAGCACCTGTAAATGTATTCGTATTAACATTTTGTAATTCATTAAATTCAGAGACTAACTTACCTTCTTTATTAACGACTCTTACTGTTATGGAAAGATCCCCTTTCATTTCAGGTGCTACAGGTGATTTTTTCAGTTTATACTCAGGTTTATTTATTTTAACTTTTGTAGGCATTCGAAGAACAAATGGTGCGTCATCCTTGTAATCGCTTACAACTAAATATGCATCTTTCGACTGCTTCGCCATCATTTTGATTTTCCATTCGCCTATTTCTAATTTATCAAACTTAAACGTTCTAATTGTCGCCCCATTAAAAAAAGATTCGCCTTCACCAGTAGTTATAGCGCTATCTTTATTTGCATAGATTTTTCCTTTTGGAGATACCATTTGTACTTCTACATCAGAAGAAGCAGTTAGTACAGAAACTATTCCTTCAGCCTTTTTATCAACAGAAATACTTTGCTCTATCCACTGATTTTGTGGTAATTCGCCTCCTAAAATATTTTGATTTGAAGTTGTATTTAATTGTTCTAGATCTCCATTTGAACTAGTGCTGGATGCTACTAAAGCTGGTAATCCCACATTTGTCGTACGTAAATATGGTTCAATTCGTGCAAAAACAGCTGATCCTTTTCTTATATTGTCATGATCAAATCTGGAATCTGTAAATAAATGTGTACCGTACGATAGCTTCGCACTCCATTCATTTACTAGTCCATCATTTGAACCGTACGATGATAAATATAACCCGCCCATAGATAATGCAGAAAATGTTGGCCCCCAGCTAGTTCCAGTAGCCGTATAGTAACGGTTTAATTTAGCTGCTGGGTTGTTATCTATTATTGAACGAAACTTTGCCATTTCACCTATTTGTAACGAATACGTACCATCATCTTTTTGACCTAATATAGAAGCAAGCCACCCTGCCCACCAACTATATGACAAATCTGCTAAATTTGAGCCGTGATGCGGTGTAGCAAGTGTAATAACATTTCCAACAAATCGATTCGCACCATATTCAACTAATGCGGCTTGTGTATCAATACCACCTTTACTATGCGCTACAATATTAACTTTTTTACCGAAATGATTATATATTTCTTCAAGTTTTTGTGCTAACAACTTTCCGTTATCCCACTGACTAGCCGAACCTTTCCCTGCAGCATCATACAATTGTATAAACACTGTTTGATAGCCTGCTTTTAAAGTATAATCATACATATCATTTATATCATGATATACTGTCTTTCCATACCAACTATCAGCATTACCATTTCTTCCTTGTACAAAGAGAATTGGCGGTTTATTCTCATCATAATTAGCAGGTTTTTGGCCTAAAAACCATTCTCCAGGTGTGAATACTTCTGTATCAGGAAACCCCTTTCCAAGCTCTTTTACAACTTCTGCCTGTACATTTGTGCTAATCGTTGGAGCCATGATAAAAAATACAATTAGTAAGGCCACACATCTTCTCATCAGTCGCATATTACTCCCCCTATTTTTTTGAAAGAAGGTGTTCTTTATAATATTTTATATTTTCCCTTCCTTAATAATAGCTAATCTTTCATTTTTAAAAGATGTTAGCCCTATTTTTAGAAGGTTACTAGTTGTATCCCCTCTTCCTTAACTCTCGTTATTCTCTTTGTTTCTACCTCTTCCTTTTGATAGAATACGACAAAAAAGTTTCTCAATAATTGTTAACTTCGCTACACCCAGATATTTTTTAAATCATTATTGTTTATATAAAGCATACAAATCTTGAAAAAATTTTAGTAAAAAAACATTTTATTACTAGTTAGTTATTTAAAAATATAATAAAGATATGTACTTTCTTTTCATTAAATACAAACTAATTTTAAAGGAGCTTGTATTATAAGACTTTCCTACGATTAAAAATTAAACTGAAATTTCCGAATAGAAAATCATATTTCCAGAAACATATATTATGATAATTTCCGCACACTTGAATTAACTTTTTAGAAGTACTAACCTATCGGTGAGCAGAAGAAAATTCTGTAAAAAGAAAGGAGAATACTTTATGATGACCAAATTACAAAAGGAGTTTTTTAAACGCTTAGAAATTCCTGCAAAAGAAATAACATTTGATGATTTAGATGGAATTCTCTTGAAAATGGGAATGATTCTCCCCTATGAAAATCTTGATATTATGGCTGGTACTATTAAAAATATCTCAAAAGATAACTTAATAGAAAAGTTACTTATTCAAAAACGAGGTGGACTTTGTTATGAATTAAACTCCCTATTGTATTATTTTTTAATTGATTGTGGGTTTCAAGTATACAAAGTAGCCGGTACTGTTTATGACCTTTACGATAATAAATGGAAACCCGATGATGGTCATGTCATTATCATATTAAGTCATGAGGATAAAGATTATGTTGTGGATGCAGGTTTTGCATCTCATCTCCCTTTACATCCAGTCCCTTTTAACGGAGAAGTCATCTCCTCTCAAACAGGAGAATATCGAATTCGTAAGCGAAATACTCGAAAAGGTACGCATATTTTAGAAATGAGAAAAGGAGCTAACGGGGAATCTACAAGTTTCTTACAATCTGAACCTTCAAACGAATGGAAAATAGGCTATGCTTTCACTGTAGATCCAATAGATGAGAAAAAAGTGAATAAGATTCAAAAAGTGATTGTAGAGCATAAAGAATCTCCTTTTAATAAAGGAGCTATCACTTGTAAATTAACTACTTATGGTCACATATCATTAACAAATAAAAATTATACAGAAACCTTTAAAGGCACCAAAAATAAACGACCAATAGAATCTAAAGATTATGCTCGCATTCTTCGTGACTCTTTTGGAATAACGCAAGAGAAATATGTAGGAAAAACACTAGAAAGAGGTTAGTTGACTACAAGTATTTCATAATAAAGCAGATTCTATATTTAGAATCTGCTTTATTTTATATTTTGTTATAAATTAATTTAATTTTGTTGTTACCCTTTAATTTTCAATTATATACTCATCATCATATTTATCGTATTGTAGCCCTTTCCCTATCTTTGACTCCGTAACTTGATCTCTTAAAAACGGTGCAGCATCCATTTTACTAGTTGCAATTTCAATTCCATATTTTTTCGTTAAATGAGCTAACTCTATTAAAAACCACTCTCTTCGCAATGTAACTGGAATATCCAATGTTTTTCTTTTCATATATAATAGCACCTCTTTTATTTTCATAGCTTAAAAATATCACTGGATGCACTTATTAAAACTACCTTTCACCGCTAACATCCAATGAAACATTATAGTATATGCATGTCCATTTCAAACGTGCTATCACAAATATGATATTTAAGTTTACATAATTATATTATGTAATAGTAGAAAAGAAAGGCATGTCCCTTCCCCTTCTACTATAGAGATTTAAATTAAGAACATCTTGGTACACCTAAAGCTAAAAATAAACCTGCTACTCCCGCAGTAATCGGTACTTTTAACGTAATAACATCATCTACCTTCGTTACTAAAAAGTAAGCATTACCTTCTTGTAATATACAAGTTACCAACAATTGAAATTCCATTCAAATCTCCTCCTTTCAATCGATATACTATAATTTATGAAATCTCTTTCAAAAAGTAATAGGAAATATATCCATTTTTCCTTATATATAAAATAAATGTTTATAAGTCTATTAAAAATATTAATTTTCTAAATTTATACAAACCGTGTAATATCCAATAAACTCCTATATAATCAATAAGAAGAATCTTACAAATGGAGGTATGAAAATGTCGATTTTAAGTAATATTGGTGCAGCTTTATTTTTTATTGCTTTTATTCTTTTAATCTTATGTATCATTTCATTCTTTAAGAAAAATGGAAAAGCAAAACAATATGGACGTCCTACCGTTATTCTTTTTATGATTTCTATTATATTAATAACGGCCGGTACAACAAAATCGGAACACCCCGTCGTCGAGTTTTTTTCTACTTTAAGTTTCATTCTATTTATATTCTTCCTTGTTCTAGCAATCTTATCTGTTATTAAGAAAACAGGTGTAGCGAAAAAACAATTTATTATTACAGCTGTATTATTTGTCATTTTTGTTGCGTTATTAGGTATTTCAGCTCCTTCTTCTGAAAAAACGACAGCAACTAGTACAAAAGTTGCCTCTAATAATGAAGAGCCAAAAGATAGCGAACAGAAAAAAGAGCTAGAAAAGAAAGAGGCAGACGAAAAAACTCAAAAGCAAGAAGATGAGAAGCGTCTAGCCGAAGAACAAGCTCGTAAGCAAGAGGATGAAAAACGTCAGGCTGATGAACAAGCTCGTAAACAACAAGAAGAGCAAAAACGTCAGGCTGATGAACAAGCTCGTAAACAACAAGAAGAGCAAAAACGTCAGGCTGATGAACAAGCTCGTAAACAACAAGAAGAGCAAAAACGTCAGGCTGATGAACAAGCTCGTAAACAACAAGAAGAACAAAAAGCACAGCAAGCTCAAACACAACCAGCTAATGGTAATACTGATAGTGCATACTACAAAAATTGTGCTGCAGTTAGAGCAGCTGGGAAAGCTCCTTTACATAAAGGGCAACCAGGTTATAGCTCTCATCTTGATCGTGATGGCGATGGAATTGCATGTGAAAAATAGTAATAAAAAAGAAGCTTTTACTAAGCTTCTTTTTTATTAACGTAAAATATTACCACTTATTACTTTCCCCCTTATTTTAATAACATTCTTCTTATTATTCTCAAAAACGACACAGAATAAGTGATTTCAATCACTACATAGATTTTAATTTATCGCTATTCTTAATTTAGATATTACATTAAAACTTTATGGAGGCATTCATATGGAACATACATTTACTGAAACTTCAATTGTTGGTGAGATTGTTACACAATTTCCGAAAGCTAGTGATCTTTTTAAATCATATAGAATAGATTTTTGTTGTGGCGGTAATAAGCCACTTATTGATGCAATTCATGAAAGAAATTTATCAGCTACTGAAGTGCTTACAGAGTTAAATACGCTTTATCATAATACGAAACGATTAAATGAATCGGAAATTGATTGGAAAAATGCTTCTTATCGTGAATTGATTGATTATGTTATAAATAAGCATCACCGCTATTTAAATGAAGAATTACCACAGTTAAGTCCATATGTGACAAAAGTATTACGTGTTCATGGGGCAAGTCAGCCTCATTTAGCTCAAATTCATAAGCTATTTCATGAACTTAAAATGGAATTAGAACAGCATTTAATTAAAGAAGAAATGGAAGATTTTCCATTAATTTTAGAATTTGAACAAAATCCAACTAATGAAAACTATGCTAAGTTACGTAAAGTAGTAAATGAACTAGAAAATGAGCACAATCATGCTGGAAATATTATAAAAGAACTTCGTAAAGTGACAAATGACTTTACTCCTCCAGAAGGTGCTTGCGGTACTTATCGACTTGTTTACCAACGCCTCGAAGCGCTAGAGTCTGATTTATTTGAGCATATTCATTTAGAAAATAATATTTTATTTCCGCGTGCCATTACGAAAGCATAAATCAAGTGCAGGACATGAGTGTAAATACTTATGGCCTGCTTTTTCGTTTCGCGAAAAATATTCACATCCCCTTCACATAAAACCGAATTTTAACAATTTGTGAATCATTATAAAAATGTGATAAATATCACATCTCCCCCTTATTTGATTTTCTATAATAAAAATATAATCCTTTGTTCAATATTTCACATAAAAAGGGGAAACGAAAATGAAAAAACGTTTAGTTATGATCGGGAATGGTATGGCTGGCATTCGCTGTATGGAAGAAATCTTAAAACATGATAGTGATTCATATGAGATTACTATTTTTGGAGATGAACCGCATCCAAACTACAACCGCATTATGCTCTCTCATGTTTTACAAGGCAAAACAAATATGCAAGATATCATTATGAATGAATACAGTTGGTATGAAGAAAACGAAATAACTTTGTATACGAATGAAAGAGTTCAAAGTATTAACCGAGAAGAAAAAATTATTATTACAGAAAAGAAGCGGACTCTTACATACGACAAGCTCATTATCGCAACAGGTTCTAGTGCTTTTATTTTACCTGTTGAAGGTTCCGCACTTTCTGGTGTAACAGGATTTCGAACTATTGAAGATACACAATTTATGATAGATACCGCTAAAGAAAAGAAAAAGGCCGTTGTCATTGGTGGCGGGTTACTCGGTTTAGAAGCCGCAAGAGGTCTAATTGATTTAGGAATGGACGTACATGTTGTTCATTTAATGCCTAGCTTAATGGAGCAACAACTAGATACGAAAGCAGCTGCTCTTCTGCGTGAAGATTTAGAAGCACAAGGCATGAAGTTTTTAATGGAAAAGAAAACTGTAAAAATTCTTGGTACAGACCATGTTGAGGGCATTCAATTTGAAGATGGTGAAGTTGTAGATTGTGATTTAATCGTAATGGCTGTCGGTATACGCCCAAATACGCAAATAGCAAAAGATGCTGGTCTAATTGTAAATCGCGGTATTGTAGTCAATGACTATATGCTAACAAATGATGAGTCCATTTATGCAGTTGGAGAATGTGCAGAGCATGACGGTATCGCATATGGACTTGTTGCTCCTCTTTATGAACAAGGTGCGATATTAGCAAAACATATAACAAATTTACAAACTGATGGATATTCGGGCAGTATCGTCGGTACACAATTAAAAGTTGCTGGTTGTGATTTATTCTCTGCTGGCCAAATTTATGAAGATGATCAAACGAAAGCAATATCCATCTTTAATGAATGTAAACGTTCCTATAAAAAAGTATTAATTCGTGATAATAAAGTCGTCGGTATCGTTTTATACGGTGATACAGCTGACGGTACCCGCCTCTTTAGCATGTTAAAGAAAGAAGAAGATATACAAGAATATACACCAGCTTCCATTCTTCACAAAGCTGGTGAAGAATGTGAACTTGACGTTGCTACTATGAGTGCGGATGACACAATTTGCGGATGTAATGGTGTTACGAAAGGCACAATCGTTCACGCCATTTTAGAACAGGAGTTAAAGACTTTTGAAGAAGTTAAAGCCTGTACGAAAGCCGCAGGGTCTTGTGGTAAATGTCGTCCGCTTGTAGAACAAGTTTTATCTCATACACTTGGAGATGCTTTTGATGCTTCTGCACAGTCTACCGGTATGTGCGGATGTACACCTTTATCACGTGATGAAGTCGTAGCGGCCATTCATGAGAAAAGTTTAAAATCTCCAAAAGAAGTACGAAACGTTCTTGGTTTTGTACATGAAGATGGATGTTCGAAATGTCGTCCTGCTTTAAACTACTATTTACGTATGGCGATTCCAGAAGAATATGAAGATGATAAATCATCCCGTTTTGTGAATGAAAGAATGAATGGTAACATCCAGCACGATGGTACCTTCTCTGTTATTCCACGTATGTACGGAGGCGTTACAACAGCAGATGATTTAATGAAAATTGCTGAAGTTGCGAAAAAGTACGATGTTCCACTTGTGAAAATTACAGGTGCGAGCCGAATTGGCTTATACGGTGTTAAGAAACAAGATTTACCTAACGTATGGGCTGAATTAAATATGGCTTCTGGATATGCGTATTCAAAATCTCTTCGTAATGTAAAATCATGTGTTGGCTCTCGTTTCTGCCGTTTCGGTACGAAAGATTCATTAGGACTTGGTATGTTGCTTGAACAATCATTAGAAATGGTAGATACACCTCATAAAATGAAGATGGGTGTAACGGGCTGTCCGCGTAACTGTGCGGAAGTACTGACGAAAGATTTTGGCGTTGTTTGTGTCGAAAATGGATACCAACTTTATATTGGCGGAAATGGTGGTACGGAAGTACGCGAAGCTGATTTTGTAATGATTGTCCCTACTGAAGATGATGTCCTTCGCATCGCTACAGCTTACATGCAGTATTATCGTGAAACTGGTATTTATGGAGAGCGTACTGCCTACTGGACAGAACGATTAGGCTTCGATCACATAAAGGAAATACTGCAAGATGCAAATATGGTCACTAAGTTAAATGAACGTTTCCAAAAAGCTCGTGACACATATAAAGAAGCATGGGGACAAGCACTAGAAACGAAATCATTAAAAGCGATGTATGAAGTAGAAACTGTGAAATAAGGAGCTGTGATCTATATGATACAAACGAAAGAAAAAATAAAAGTTATGCGTGCAGAAGACCTTCCTATTCAAATCGGTAAAGAGGTACAAATGAAAGGTATGTCTATCGCCCTATTCCGCCTTTCAAATGGCGATATTCAAGCTGTAGAAAATCGTTGTCCTCATAAAAACGGGCCATTAGCGGAAGGTATTGTATCTGGAGAATTCGTCTTTTGTCCACTACATGATTGGAAAATTTCACTACTAACAGGTGAAGTTCAAAAACCTGATGATGGTTGTATTCAAACGTATGAAGTAGAAGTTATTGACGGAGATATTTAT
Source organism: Bacillus sp. B2-WWTP-C-10-Post-4 (assembly GCF_009183805.1). Taxonomy (NCBI): domain Bacteria; kingdom Bacillati; phylum Bacillota; class Bacilli; order Caryophanales; family Bacillaceae; genus Bacillus; species Bacillus sp. B2-WWTP-C-10-Post-4. The sequence goes on from NZ_WEII01000011.1 coordinate 65,390, forward strand.
ATATACATGTAATTTACAAAAGGAAGCCTCCCCTGGCTTCCTTTTAAATAAAAATAGACGAGGTGCGAATATGAACGGATATGTATATTTAGTTGGTGCAGGACCAGGTGATGAAGGGCTTATTACAAAAAAAGCGATAGAGTGCTTAAATCGTGCAGATATCGTCTTATATGACCGCTTATTAAACCCTTCCTTTCTTAATTATACAAAAGAAACATGTGAACTTATTTATTGCGGAAAAATGCCAAAGAATCATACTATGCGTCAAGAAATGATTAACGCACACCTCCTTCAATTTGCGAAAGAGGGAAAAATCGTAGTCCGCTTAAAAGGCGGAGATCCATCTATTTTTGGCCGTGTTGGTGAAGAAGCAGAGACTTTAGCATCAGCAAATATTCCATATGAAATTGTACCAGGTATTACATCTAGCATCGCCGCTAGTATCTATGCAGGTATTCCCCTCACCCACCGTGACTACAGTAATAGCGTCACTTTATTAACCGGACATGCAAAAGGTCCTTTAACCGACCATGGAAAATATAATTCATCTCACAATAGCGACACAATTGCCTACTACATGGGTATAGAAAACTTACCTACAATTTGTGAAAACTTACTACAAGCAGAAAAAAAAGAAGATACGCCAGTAGCAGTCATTGAATGGGGTACAACTGGTAAACAGCGCGTTGTCACAGGGACACTGTCTACCATTGTTTCTATTGTCAAAAACGAAAATATTTCTAATCCTTCTATGACAATTATTGGTGATGTCGTTTCCTTACGGGATCAGATCGCTTGGAAAGAACGTAAACCATTACACGAGAAAAAAGTTTTATTTGCATCTGCAACGAATAAAACAAGTTCAATGAAGCAAAAGTTACAAGAAGCCGGTGCAGAAATATATCAAATTCCTACTTTCAAAAAGGTAGAATACATATTAACACTTGAACAAATCAATGAAATTTTTAACGTTAATCGTCTTGTTTTTTGTTCAGCTGAAAGTGTAGAAATATTGATGCAATCATGTAGTAAACACCAAAAAGATATTCGTTCTTTACAAGCGCAACTACAACATATGAACGTTGCCACTCAAGAAAAACTTATGCAATATGGGCTACTAAGTAAACAAGCAGAGTTCTCTTCCAATACAACAGTTTATTTAGGACGAAACATTAACCGAATTGCTTTTATACAAGAAAAAATTGGTGCTGGTTCCTATATGATGACTCATGAGTACACAATTGATCATCGCTTCGATGAAATTCATTCACGTATGCTTTCTGAATTCTCATGGGATAGCATTGTATTTGAAGGTCGTGCTTCTATTGATACGTTTCTAGCAGAAATAAAACGCCTTGGCTTTATCAATATTCTTACTCTCCCATTCTCGTATACCGACGTTCCAACTTTATACTATGCAAATAAAGTTGGGTTTCATAACGTAGATCATCAATTACAAGAAACTCTTATGAAGAAAGACATGGTGAGACAATGAAAGGAATTGTATATGTTGGACATGGGAGCCGGCTACAAGAAGGTAATGAACAATTCATTCAATTTATTCAATCTGTTATGAAAGAGCGAAACGAAAGAATTCAAAAAATAGCTTTTCTAGAACTAACGACACCTACTATTTCGGATGCAGTTACAGAAACGATAATAGAGGGAGTAACTGAAATAATGATTGTACCTGTTTTATTATTTGCAGCAGCTCACTATAAACGTGATATTCCTTTTGAAATAGAACAACTACAAAAGAAATATCCACAAATAACATTTTCAGTTGTACCTCCTTTTAGTACACATCCACATATGGTGGAACTTGTAGTGAAAAGAATACGTGAAGCTATGCCAATGCAAAATAGTAGTATTTTACTCGTAGGACGAGGCAGTAGTGATACACAACCGATACATGAGTTACAACTAATCGGAGCAGCTGTCGAACGAAAACTTGGTATGCCAGTATCCTGTTCCTTTTTAACGAAAGGAACTCCCTCTTTTACTGCCGAGCTCAAGGATATAACATCGACTGCGTCCCATGTATATGTCATGCCATACCTTCTCTTTACCGGATTATTACTTCAAAAAATTGAATTGCATACAAAAAAATATAATCATGTTACGACTTGTAACTGTCTTCAGTTTGATACATATATGAAACTAACATTGTTAGAACGAATGGAGGAATGCATATATGTATAACATGTACCCTCTTATGTTTAATCTACAAAATAAAGTCGTTGTTATCATTGGTGGAGGTAAAATTGCATATCGAAAAGCGTCTGGATTAAAAGATACAGGCGCTTTCGTCACTGTTGTCAGCCCAGAAATTTGCGAGGAAATGAAGGAACTTTCTTATATTACTTGGAAGCAAAAAGCTTTTAGTAATGATGATATTAAAGATGCTCACCTTATTTATGCAGCTACAAATCAACACGCTGTAAATATGATGGTCAAACAGGCCGCTCATGATTTCCAGTGGGTTAACGTTGTAAGTGATGGTACAGAATCATCTTTTCACACACCTGGCGTTATAAGAAATAATGAATATGTTGTCACTATTTCAACTTCTGGTAAAGATCCATCATTTACGAAGCGTTTGAAGCAAGAACTAACATCTATATTGCCTAAACTTATAAAAAAGATTTCTCGTACACATAAATTGTAATCTATTTCTTAGTTAAAATAGTAATTACCTTTGGACAAACGTTTTTTAGGGGACGTTTGTTCTTTTTGTTGTAGTTCCGTTCTTTTATTTCACAAGCAATCTATGAAGAAAATAAATGGTGTTTGCAACTTGTAAACAAATAAATTTCATGACAAGTGTAACATTACGAGCAACTCTTTCTATTCAGTTTTTATATTGGATATTCATTCAACCAAATTAGCGCTTGTTCATAATCATCAAAAAACTCCACGGATTCTTTTGTATTGGATTGTTGTAAATACTTCAGTATCTCTCCTTCTTCAAGAAGAAATGCAATTGCCTTACTATGATTCAAAATGGTTTCATTGAAGAACTTATCTTTCCATACTTTTTGAACAGAAAAATGATTTGGGGTATACCCTTTTCTATCCACCAACACTTTGTATTTCCGACCCTCAGAAATAAATTGCTGACAAACCTGCTCAAAATCATTAAACCATTCATACACATCCTCTGTATTAATCTGGCCAATTAGATGGGTAACAATCAAATCTCCTGAAACTATTGTGCTGATATTCTGTTTACTCAACTTTTAATCATCTCCCTTAGTGGCAATTATGCATAAAATTCTTACTTGACACTCCCACCCCATCGCTATCACCCTAAGCTCATATAACTTTAATTATAAGCGAGATTGTGTCTTTTTTTCGCAAGTCTATATGTAAATACTTTAAAGATTTCCATACGAAATAAACCCTAATAAGTTTCTTTTTTTGAATTAAATCACTAGATTTTGAAACATGGTACAATTGTAAACGACACCCAATATATGAAAGACTGCTTTCTTCTCATATCTATAGGACTTCTGTCCATCATTTACCGCCTCAAATCTTTTCGTTTTTGCACGTATATTCAAAACAAAATATATGATAAATAAATAACGACAGTTACTGTAATAATGCTGAAAATTGTTGAAAATAAAACGATTTGTGCATGTAATTCAGGCTCTATTTGATATTCCATAGCAATGGTTGATGTATTTCTTGAAGTAGGAAAAGAACTTGCAATAAATAACGATTGTGCAACAATACCATCGATGTTTAGTATGTATATTACAGCAAGTGCTAATAATGGTCCCATCAGTAACCTTCCAATTAAAGCCCATGTTATGACTCGATGGAAAAAATTAAGTTTAATGTTGGATAATTGCGCCCCTAGCAATATGAGTGCTATTGCAACAAAACCATTCGCAAGCTGATTAAGAGGTAGCAAGATAGAATTAGGTATTTGAATTTTAAAAGATTGAAAGAGAACCCCTAATACGAGCGCATGAAATACAGGCAGTCTTAGAAATGATTGAATAATACCTCCGATTGTTTTTGTTGCTGATAGTAAGTTATATATCCCATATGAATAAGTTAAAAGATTCTGGAAAATCACAATAAAAATCTGAATGGAAACCCCCACTGGATTGTGACTGAAAATCAATTGACTTACTGGTAACCCATAATTACCGGAATTCATTAACGAAATGCTATTTTTTAGAGCTGCACTTTCTCCTTTTTCTAACTTTAATGTTTTTGAAATGAAATGACTTACTATGATCAGACTCAGACTATAAAGCATTAAATAGTATATTATTTGGAGCAACAAACCTGTCTCTATACTAATATCATATATATTCACAAATACAGCCGCTGGCATTAAGCAATAAGTAATAAGTGTAGAAAGCTGCTTTAAGTTAAATTGGAACTTTCTTTGTAATATTGCACCAATTAGCATTAATATTAATATTGGTAATATTACGTCTAGTATAATAAAAACAAACATGTAAAACCTCATTCTAAATATATTTTAGTTGGATTAAACACTTTACTAAATATGAATCACATTTAATCAGTCGGAAAACCCCTTCAATTCTCAATAATCAGAAAAACTTAAACCAATAATATGAAAATGTGCATCAAAAATTCTTATTTCATTTCCCTCTCCTCTCTTTTCTTTAACATACCAAATATAAATCATAAAGAAAATTATGGATTATTTATACAAATTCATAATTTTATCTTATTGACCTAAACTATCTTCTTTATTTTAAGTATACTTTTTCACAATATCCATTAACCTTACCAAAAAATTTGGCCCTAAAAAAATCTGATAATGCAGTTACTATGCGAAGGATACTTGCATCAATCCTATACTTGTCGCTTAAACTACCTAACACACCTGATACTTGTTTATCTTGAGTGGACTTATATTTTTTTCATCTAAACATCCCGATTCAATTAAATATTTGCATTCTAAAAATGAGTTCGATCTTTAGAATAGATTTAAGATTTCCTTAACTAATCTGCCCTTTAATTGAATAACTTTTGACATCTTCATTTTAAAAGCACATTCTTATAGAAAATAAGCGTTTATTGAGAGATCAATAAAAACATGTTGAAGCCTATTACTAAAAGAACCATCCCAAAATACTTTGGGATGGTTCTTTTTCCTTATTAATGATTTTTTAACATCACTAACAGCTTTTCTTGACTATACATCCACACTGTAATGATTAAACAAGCAAGTGCGACTTCTGATAATGCCATAAATCCAATTGCATAATGGCCTGTTAGTTGGAATAGTAATGTTAAAATTAGGGGCGGGAAGAACCCTCCTAGTCCGCCTAAAGCTGAAACGAGTCCATTTACAATACCTGCTTGTTCTGAGAAGTACATTGGAACGAGTTTAAAGATTGTACCATTACCAATGCCTGCACAAAATGCGACTAGTAAGCAACCAAATGTATACACGTTCATACTAGGCATGAATGATAAAATAATACCTGAAAGTGTTAAACCGATAAATACGAAGATTAATATTTTAAATGGATTAAACTTATCGCCGAGCCAACCACCAATCGGACGCATAATTGTTGCGAGTACGATGAATCCTGCAGTTCGCATACCAGCATCTACTTTCTCTAATCCGAAGTGAGATACTAAAAAGTTTGGTAAGTATACTGTAAATGCGACGAATGATCCGAATGTTAAAAAGTAAAAGATACATAAAAACCAAAGTTTCTCATTTTTATATACACCTTTTATTTGTTCCATTAATGGTGTATTCACCTTTTTCTCCTTACGATCACCTAATAAAAAGTTCATAAGTGCAAATGCTGCAAGTAAAACTAAATAACATTGTACTGTCGTTCTCCAGCCAACTGAAGTTGCGATAACAGGCGCTAAAAATGAAGTAATTGCTGTTCCGGCGTTACCGACACCGTAAATACCATTTACAAAACCATGACTCTCTTTCGGAAAGTATTTTGGTAAAGAAGTTACTCCTACAGAGAATACAGCACCACCGATTCCTACAAATAATCCACCAATAATTAAATCCATCATAGAATTGGCAACACTAATATAAAAGACAGGAAGTAATAATAGAATAAAACTAATAAAGAATAATCTTCTTGCTCCGAAACGATTTGTCCAATAACCAATTGGAATGCGAAGAACAGAACCTAAAATAACGGGTACTGCTGTGACCATAGAAATTTGCCCCGCAGTTAATGGGATATCCACTTTAATATAAGGCATTAATGATGATAAAATGACCCATACCATAAAACCTATAATTAGATTAGAAGTTTGTAAACTTAATTGAAAATTAGGACTTTTCATCCTGTTCCCTCCTATGTATGCATATTTATATTCATTCTCTCCAGCCTAATCACGTCGTAACATGATTAAGTCGAAAAGAATCAACCACCACTTACTGGCGGAATTATCGCTATGACATCGCCAGTTTGAATGATGTCATCCTCATTTGCATACTCTTCATTTATAGCTACCATGATTTCATTTGAAATCGCTACGTTGTATTTCTTAATGAGTACCTTCTTTAGTTCAGCAACTGTAATATTTTCACAATCGATTTGTAATGCTGGCTTACTTACTTCTTCTTGTAAATGTGCAAATAATAGTACTTCAATCATATTCTCATCTCCTCTTCAGGCTCACCATTCTCATATGCTACATTCTCTAACTGATCACCAATCCATGATTCACCATCTTCCCAAAATTCTTTCTTCCAAATTGGAACGATTTGTTTTATACGCTCCATAATATATTCGTTCGCCTCATATGCAGCTTTCCGGTGTGGTGTAGAAACAGCGACGACAACAGCAAGATCAGAAATTTGTAATGTACCAATGCGATGTGTAATGGCGACAAATGTCCCAGGCCACCTCTCTCCTACTTCAGTACCAATTCTCTCAAGTTGTTTTTCTGCCATTGTTTTATATGCTACATACTCTAAATGTAGCGTACGACGCCCTTTCGTAAATTCTCTAACAGTACCAACGAAAGTAGTAACTGCGCCGCACTCACGACGAATTACTTTGTTTGTAACTTCCTCAATTGAAATAGGTGTATCAATTACTTCATAATACGTTTGTATCATTTTGCACCTCTTATCTTTGTATAAGTTAGTAATCTATTTTTCTATTATTTGTATGATCGAAGTGGTTCTTCCCACGGCCACTCACTTCCAGCGTTTGATTCTAATAACAGTACCGAAACAGTTATTCCTGCTTCAAATCCTCTCGTTCCTCCTGGCAGGACGATAAATGCGTTCGCCTCTGCAAGTGAAGAAATTGCACTAGATTTATCTAAACCAACTGGTGTAACTTGTAATTGACCATCTACAAATTCCACTCTCCCTCTTACAAAACGAGTAAACGGATTTGCTTTCGAAATGTCTTTCTGTAATATTGCCTCTGCACGATATATGTGCGGATCTTTCCTATGCAAGTATGTTCCAATGACAGGTCGAACAAACAATTCACATCCGACATAACAAGCAGAAGGATTACCAGATAGACCAAATAATAGTTTTCCCTCTAACTCAGCTACAGTTGTCACACTTCCTGGTCGCATCGCTATTTTGTTAAAAAGTACATTAGCTTGTAATCTCTCATAAATAGCCGGTAAATAATCATAGTCTCCTACTGAAACGCCACCAGTTGTAATTAATATATCAACTTCTTTTATCGCTTTTTTTACAGTGTTATAACACGTCTCAAAATTGTCAGCGAATTGCCCATAATACTGTACAATTCCACCTGCTCGTTCAATTTGAGCAGCTACCATATAAGAGTTACTATTTCGAATCTTCCCTGGCTTTAATTGTTCATGTACTTCGAGCAGTTCACTTCCTGTCGTTACAATTCCAATGACTGGCTGTTTTACAACATATACCGTACTATAACCAAACGTAGCAAGAAGCGCTGCAACTCCAGGATTAATAACAGTCCCTTTTTTCACAAGGATGCTATTTTGGTTTACATCTTCTCCTTTAAAAGAAATGTTATCGCCAGAAGAGAAAGAGCGTTTTAATACCATATAAATCTTTTCGTTTTCTTCAAATCCTTCCGTTAGCTCTAACATAACAACCGCATTACACCCTTCCGGAATTGCGGCACCTGTCATAATACGGACAGCTTGAAATGCTTTCACTTCTTCTGTAAAAACAAAGCCTGCTCCAATTTCGCCAATTACTTCAAACTGAATGGGGTTACTACTACTCGCTTCTTTTTTATCTTCCGCTCGAATCGCAAACCCGTCGTACGGAGAGCGATCAAAATGCGGAACATCATGATCTGCAATAACATCTTCTCCAAGTGTTCTACCGTAGCTTTCTATAAGAGAAACCTTTTCTATTTCACCTTGGTAAGCATATTCCATTACACGTGCAACTGCTTCTGCCACTGGAATTGGTATACGTTTTTCTAACATTCTTTTTTCACCTCGTTTTAATAAGGGGCAACTCTCTTTCTGTTCATCCTATATATTTTGCGTATAATCGTTTTGCTATTTTCACATCATTTGTTCCATGAATAAATGCCCTACCGTCTGTAAATAAAACGAAACGATATTCATCAATTAGAAATGATAGTAAGTAAGGCGTTTTTTGGACAAGTACACTTTTTTGTAATCGTTTTTGAACTTCCTCTAAATGAAGAACACGTTTTATCCCTGGACGGATTTGAACCGTATTCCGTCCACATAGCACTTCCGTTTTCATCTGTGCTTCAAATGTTAAACTTGGATACGTGCGTGTATTTCCACAAGATGGACATGTATTTTTCTTCTGTCTATTTACTTTTAATGAGAGATATTGATTGTTCCAAATATCAAATGATAACATTGTCCCTCTTAATGATTCATAATCATCCACCAATATTTTCATCGCCTCTGTAACTTGGTGAGCAACAACCATTTGTACAGCTGGCTGAATGATTCCGGCTGTATCGCATGTTGCACCGCCCATAGGATGATCCATTAGACAGCGAAAACATGGTGTTTTCCCAGGAAGAATTGTATACGTTACACCGTAACTCCCAATGCATCCGCCATATATCCAAGGTATATTTTCTTTTTGTGAAATGTCATTTATAAGTAGACGCGTATCGAAATTGTCAGTCGCATCTAATATGAGATCCACATCTTTTGTTAACTCTTCTATTTCTCGCATTGTGACATCTGTTACAACTGGTACAATTTCCACTTCAGAATTAATCTTTCTTACATGTTCTGCTGCTGCAATTGCTTTTGGTTTACACTGCTGCGCATCTTCTTCTGTATATAACTGCTGCCGCTGTAAATTACTCCATTCGACGTAGTCACGATCAGCAATTGTCAATTTCCCAATTCCCATCCTAGCAAGTGCTTCTGCATTCGCAGCTCCTAGCGCACCCGCACCGATTAGGAGCACATGCTTTTCTCTTATTTTTCTTTGTCCCATTTCACCAATTCCAGAAAACAACACTTGTCTTGAATAACGCTCTTGCATAAGAAATCCTCCTTTCACTATCCACCAATGTAAGACATTTCAACTTTTGGACGTTTACTTGTATTCTCAACCGTTCTTTCATCTGAATATCGATCTGTTCTATATCGCCATGTATCATTTAAAATTTTTAATAGTGATGCATCAGAAATATTTTCTCGAAGAAGCGTTCGCAAATCCGTTCCTTTCGCTCCAAATAGGCACGTGAAAAACTTGCCGTCTGCCGAAATACGAGCTCTCGTACAAGAAGAACAAAATGACTCAGAAACAGAAGTAATAAATCCAACTTCTGCATTACTCCCTACATATCGATACAATTTCGCAACCTCTCCAAAATAACGAGGCTGAGCGGGCTCAATTGGATATACACGATTAATTTTCTCTATTAATTGTTCCTTCGTAATGACTTCTTCAAAATTCCATCCGTTTGTACTACCTACATCCATAAACTCAATGAAACGGAGCTGAATTTCTTTTTCTTTAAAATAACGAGCCATATGAAGAATTTGACTATCATTCATCCCTTTTTTTACGACCATATTTACCTTTACTTCTAATCCAGCAGCATTTGCTGCTTCTATTCCTTTCAGTACAGGTTTTGTACTTACATTTCTTCCGTTAATTTTTTTGAAGACATGGTCCTCTATCGCATCTAAACTAATATTTACACGTTTTAATCCCGCGTCTTTTAGCGCCTTAGCTTGTTTTGCTAAATGAATTCCGTTTGTTGTGAGTCCGATGTCTTTTAAGCCTTCTAGATTTGTAAGTCTTGCAATTAATTTCGGTAAGTCTTTACGCAATAAAGGTTCACCGCCAGTAAGCCTAATTTTATTAACTCCCATACTTATAAATAATCTCGCTAACCTTTCTATTTCATTAAATGTTAATAAACACTCTTCCTGTAAAAAAGCATAATCAGGTCCGAACACTTCAGCAGGCATACAATATGTGCACCTAAAATTACAACGATCAATAACTGAAATGCGTAAATCTTGAAGTGGCCGCTTTAAAGAATCTTTCATGTTCTCGTGCATCTATATCCCTTCTTTTCTGCTGCAATCCTTAGTAAGCTTTCATTTTTTTATTTGCCTTCATTATAAAAAAGAAGCTACATATTCAATGTGACTTTTCTCACATCACTTTCCCCATTCAAAAAGTTTTCACAAATCCGTTCGCATTTTGTTCACATCTTTAGCCACTCCTCCTTACGGTCATTGAAATTTCAATTTATTTTTAAATAGCTCTTGCATTTTCATCATACTTACACTCAAAATAGGAAATGTATTGCTTATAAGAAGAAAGGTGATCACTGTGGCAAACAGTATGACATTATCTCAAGATTTAAAAGAATTACTTGCATCTGTTGAATATAAAATGCAGATAAAAAAAGGTAGTTTTATTTTTCAAGAAGGTATGGAGGCAACAGAACTCTATATCATTCACTCAGGAAAAGTACAAATTAGTAAACTTAGTGCTGACGGACAAGAATTAACACTTCGAATTTGTTCGGAATATGACATTATTGGAGAATTAACATTGTTCACGGATAATGCAAAATATTTATTAAACTCAAAATGTCTTGAAGATGTTGAAGTAGGTGTAATAAAACGTGAAGCGTTAGAAAAAGCATTACTCCAAAAACCCGCTCTTGTATTTGAATTTATGAAATGGATTAGTGAACATTTAAGAAGAATGCAAACGAAGTTCCGAGATTTAGTATTACACGGCAAAAAAGGTGCCCTGTACTCTACTCTTATACGAATGACAAATAGTTACGGTGTATTAAAAGAAAATGGTATTCTCATCGATTTACCATTAACGAATCAAGAACTCGCTAATTTCTGTGCAACTTCACGTGAAAGTGTAAATCGAATGTTAAATGAATTAAAAAAGCAAGGTACAATTTCAATTCATAAAGGAAAGATTACAATCCACGATTTACAATTTTTAAAATGTGAAATTGCTTGTGAAGATTGCTCTGCTTCTGTTTGTAGCATTGATTAGCATCTTATTTAGATGCTAATCTTTTTTCAATTTAAACTACTTATTAACGTTTATTCCCTATGTAAACAAAAACGAGGCCTTCCATATTAGACCTCGTTTCGTTTTAACCATTAGCTCCTATCCGTTTACAGCAGTATTATTTTTTCAACTCATTAGGAATACGTCTTCTGTAAATCACATAACTACGGCTTACATATTTAATTGGGGCACTAAATACATGTACAAGTCTTGTAAATGGCCACACTGCGAAAAGCCCCATCCCTGCGAGAATGTGAATTTTAAACCATATTGGTACTTCCATCATATATTCAACTTTCGGTTGGAAAATAAAGAGACTTCGGAACCAAGGGCCAATCGTTGTACGATAATCAAATCCTTTTGAATCGATATTTAAAAATGTTGAAGAAAGTCCTGCTAGCATTACGATAAGTAATAAAATAAGCGCAATATAATCTCCCTTTGTACTCGTTGCAATGATACGTTTTACAGTTACGCGGCGGTACGTTAATATAATTAAACCGATAATAGAAGCAACACCTGCCGGAAGTCCGAAACTAATTGCTACTACATGATACATATGCTCAGAGATACCTATTGAACGGTATACAGCTTCTGGAATTAAAATTCCCATAACATGACCGCCAATTACGAACATGATCCCAAAGTGGAATAATAGACTCCCGACCCGGAGCATCTTCTTTTCTAATAGTTCACTAGATTTTGATGTCCATCCAAATTGATCATAGTTGTATCTAAAAATATGTCCACCGATAAAGATTGCAAAAATGATATAGGGAAACAATACCCATAGAAATTGATCCATCATTTTAACAACTCTCCTTTCTAATTTGTCTGTACACCCCATGTTTCGATAGCGAGTAGAACAGCCGCAAGAATTGGTTCATACATACTGTCTGCTTCTTTTAATTGAACGTGTAACGCTTGTATATTCTCCGTGTATTTACTCATAATTGGTTCACTGTCTATCTCATTTGCATTTGCAAAGAACTCAAGCAATAGCGGTAAATAATCAGGTAATTCTTTATCTGTTACTTCAAAACCAGATTTTTTATAATGCTGTTTTAACTCCAGTAATTCAATACCTCTTTCTCTTTGTTCACCAGTGTTCATATAAGTAAGATACATATTTGTTTTCTTACCAAAATCGAATGTATATACGTAACTATCAATGAGTTGATCATTCGTTTTATTTAGCACTTGCTTTATAAAGGCTGTAAGTGACGCTTTAACGTCTTCCTGTTTTATTGTTTCAACCTCTTCTTGCAATTCAGTTACAGCTTCTCTCCACCCTAGTTCAGGATAGGAGAGAAGAAAAGAAGAACAAGAAAAAGCTGTTTGTAAACTTTGTCTCATAATTTTCTGCCCCCTTTATTTAAGAAATTGTCATACAAGAGCCTGGACCACCTGTGAATGATAAACCACAGCTTCCTTGTTCGCTATATAAATCTGCCACTTGTTCACGGTGAGATGTCGGAATAACGAAGCGATCTTTATATTTCGCAATGGCAAGAAGACGATACATATCTTCTACATCCTGTTTCGTTAAACCAAGTTCTTTTAATACAGCTTCATTTGGCTCTTTATTAATTTGCAGTGCTCTCATATATGTTCGCATAACAGCCATTTTTTTCAATGTAAGACGAATGTGTGATTCATCCCCTGCAGTGAGTAAATTCGCTAAATATTGAATTGGAATACGCATATTATCAATTGCAGGGAAAACCTCTTCTGCTTGCCAGTTACTACCTTTCCCTTCCACCATGTTCATAATTGGGCTAAGCGGAGGGATATACCAAACCATCGGCATTGTACGATACTCCGGGTGAAGAGGCAGAGCAATTTTCCAATCGATAATCATTTTATAGATAGGTGACTGTTGTGCTGCTTTAATCCATTCTTCAGGAATGCCTTGTTTTTTCGCTTCAGCTGCTATTTCTGGATCATTTGGATCTAGGAAAACAGTAAGCTGCGATTCATATAAATCTTTTTCGTCTTCAGCAGAAGCTGCTTCTTTTACTTTATCAGCGTCATATAGCATTACTCCAATATACCTGATACGTCCTACACATGTTTCTGAACAAATTGTTGGCATACCAGCTTCAATACGTGGGAAGCACATTGTACATTTTTCAGCTTTATTCGTTTGCCAGTTAAAATACACTTTTTTATATGGACAAGATGATACGCAGAATCTCCATGCGCGACATGCATTTTGATCTACAAGAACAATTCCATCTTCTTCACGCTTATACATCGCACCAGATGGACAAGATGATACGCAAGATGGATTCATACAATGTTCACATATGCGTGGTAAATACATCATAAAGACGTTTTCAAAATCTGTTTTAATTTCTTCTTCCATTTTCTTTACGTTTGGATCTTGCAATCCAGTTATATGTCCGCCTGCTAAGTCATCTTCCCAGTTTGGACCCCATTCAATTTTGTCGATAAATTCGCCTGTAATTGCTGATTTCGGACGAGCAACTGGCTGATGCTTACGCTGCGGACTATTTGTTAACGTTTCATAATCATAGTTCCAAGGTTCAAAGTAATCATCAATCGTTGGTTGATCTGGATTGTGGAAAATATTCATAAGACGTTTCATTTTCGAACCGGATTTTAGCTGAATTTCACCATTTTTCAATTCCCAGCCGCCTTTATATTTCTCCTGATCTTCCCATTGTTTCGGATAACCAATACCTGGTTTCGTTTCTACGTTATTGAAATACATATATTCAGCACCTGGACGATTTGTCCAGGTGTTTTTGCATGTTACGCTACAAGTATGACAGCCGATGCATTTATCTAGGTTCATTACCATTCCGACTTGTGCTTTAATCTTCAAGCCAATCTACCTCCTTCAGTTTACGAATTACAACATTTAAATCACGCTGGTTCCCAGTTGGACCATAATAGTTAAATCCATAACTTAATTGACCATATCCACCAATCATATGTGTCGGTTTTACGTGAATTCGAGTTGGACTATTATGCGTTCCCCCGCGATTACTTGTTAATTTCGTACCAGGTACGTTAATGTGACGATCTTGCGCATGATGCATAAATGCCATTCCTCTCGGTATACGGTGCGTTACAACAGCACGCGCTACAACAACACCGTTACGATTAAAGCACTCAATCCAATCATTATCTGCAACACCCGCTTCAGCAGCGTCCTCTTTATTCATCCAAACAGTTGGACCACCTCTAAATAGCGTTAACATCGGTAATGAATCGAAGTACATACTATGAATCGACCACTTATTATGCGGTGTTAAATAGTTTAATGTAATTTCTTTCCCTTCTACTTCAGGTCGTGATTTACGGAACGGTTTATGTTGCAGAATTGGTTTAAATGTTGCCATCGTTTCACCAAATTCTTTCATCATGTCATGGTCTAAGTAGAAAGATTGTCGACCAGTTATCGTTCTCCAAGGGATGAGACGTTCCACATTTGTTGTAAACGGTGAGTAACGTCGTCCACCTTTTTCTGAACCTGTAAAGGCCGGAGAAGTAATTACTGTTTTCGGTTGTGCTGTAATTTGTTCGAATGTAAAGCATTCTTCTTCACGTTCTTCTGCTAAATCACGTAGTTTTAAATCTGTTTGTTTTTCAAGTGCTTCCCATGCTTTTACTGCCATATGACCGTTTGTTGTAGAAGATAGTGTTAATACCGCTTCAGCAGCATTGATTGCTTCTTTGATGTCTGGACAACCTTTCGCGATAGAATCCGTTCGAACGACTCCTAATTTGCTCTTTAATTGCTCATACTCTTTTTCTGCTGACCAAGAGATCCCTTTCGTACCAATCGGTTGTTTTCCGGCATTTGGTCCAAGCGCAGTCATTTTGTCATAAATCGTTTTATAATCCCTTTCAACAACGTGAATTTGTGGCATCGTTTTACCTGGAATCGGTTCACACTCGCCTTTACTCCAGTCTTTAATTTTGCCAAGTGGTTGCGCTAATTCTTGCGGTGTATCATGAAGAAGCGGTGTTGCCACAACTTCTTTCATTGGTTCAAGATCGATTTTCTTCGCTAAATCAGACACTGCTTTAGAAAGAGAAGTGAAAATATCCCAGTCAGAGCGCGCTTCCCACGGTGAACCGATTGCCGGATTAAATGGATGTACAAATGGATGCATATCTGTACTGCTTAAATCGTGTTTTTCGTACCAAGTTGAAGCAGGTAAGACGATATCAGAATACAGTGCTGTTCCAGCCATACGGAAATCTAAATTAATGAGTAAATCAAGCTTCCCTTCTGGCGCTTCTTCATGCCACTTTATTTCTTCTGGTCGTAATGAATCACTGTCGTCATTCATTAACCCGTTTGTTGTACCTAATAAATGTTTTAAGAAATATTCATGTCCTTTACCAGAACTCGAAATTAAATTCGCACGCCATACGAATAAGTTGCGCGGGAAGTTGTTTTTGTTATCTGGATCTTCAATCGCAAATTTCAGTTCTTTTTCTTTTAATTTTTGTGCAACGTATTTTCCGATTTCTTCTTGCGTTGTTGCACCAGCAGCAACAGCCTCTTTATATAATTCAATTCCATTTTTCTCAAATGTTGGATAAGAAGGTAACCAGCCAAGTCGTGCAGCTAATACGTTGTAATCACCGTGATGTTGATAACGAGAGTTACCTTCAACTGGTGACGCTAAATGTCCAACAGGTGTATCTTCATAACGCCATTGATCTGTTACGAAATAGAAGAAGGATGTACCGTTTTGTAATTTCGGTGGACCTTGCCAATCTTTTGCCATCGCGATTGTTTGCCATCCTTCTGCTGGTCTTAATTTTTCTTGACCAACATAATGAGCCCAACCACCGCCGTTTACACCTTGTGCTCCAACGAGAAGAACAAGATTTAAAACGGCGCGATAAATCGTATCAGAGTTAAACCAATGGTTAATACCCGCTCCGACAATTATCATTGAGCGACCATTCGTATCAACAGCATTTTGTGCGAACTCACGAGCGATTTGAATAATAAGCTCACGTTTTACTCCTGTCATTTTCTCTTGCCATGCAGGTGTAAACGGTATGTCATCATTGAAGTCTTTCGGTTCTTGTCCGCCAAGCCCTCGGTTCACACCGTAATTTGCTAACGTTAAGTCGTATACAGTTGTAACGAACAATTCGCCCTCTTCTGTCATAACCTTTTTCACTGGAATTGTACGTTCTAATATTTTGTTTCCATCATCAGAGAAGTACGGAATTTGTACAGTTTGAACACTATCCTCCATTCCAAGTAAAGAAAGACGTGGATCAATCTTTTCACCTGTTTCTTCATCTTCTAAACGCAAGTTCCATTTCTTTTCATTATCCCAACGTGACCCCATTGTGCCGTGAGGTGTTGCAAAATCATTCGTATTCTCGTTCCAAAGAACAGGTTTCCATTCCCCTAACTTCGTTTCTCGTCCAATATCAGAAGCATTTAAGAACCGATCAGCAACGAATTGATCTCCTTTTTGTTTCAATGTGACAAAGAAAGGAAAATCAGTATATTGCTTCGCATACTTTGTGAAATATTCCACTTGATTATCCACGTAAAATTCTTGTAAGATTACGTGTCCCATTGCCATCGCAAGTGCACCGTCTGTACCTTGTTTCACACTAATCCAATCATCCGCAAACTTTGTTGATTCAGCGAAATCAGGACTGACAGAAACGACTTTCGTTCCTTTATATCGAACCTCTGCTAAAAAGTGTGCATCTGGTGTTCTCGTCATTGGTACATTTGAACCCCATGTCATAATGTAACCAGAGTTATACCAGTCACTACTTTCTGGTACATCTGTTTGATCGCCCCAAATTTGAGGAGAAGCTGGTGGTAAATCCGCATACCAATCATAGAAGCTAAGCATCGGTCCACCCATAAGTTGCATAAAGCGACTACCAGCAGCATGACTTAACATCGACATAGCTGGAATTGGTGAAAAGCCAACATTTCGGTCTGGACCGTATTTCATTACTGTGTACAGTAATGAAGCTGAAACGAGTTGTAACACTTCATCCCAATTCGCACGAATGAATCCCCCTTTACCACGCGCCTGCTTATACGTACGTGCCTTTTCACGGTTTTCCACAATGCTTTTCCAAGCCTCTAATGGTGACTCGTTATTTTGCAATTCTTCTTGCCACATATTCCAAAGAACACCACGTACATACGGGTATTTCACACGAAGTGGACTATAAATGTACCAAGAAAAACTCGCTCCACGTGGGCATCCTCGCGGTTCAAAATCTGGCATATCAGGACCTGTAGTCGGATAGTTAAGCTCCTGCCCTTCCCAAGTTACAATTCCATCTTTCACATATATATTCCAGCTACATGAACCAGTACAGTTCACGCCGTGTGTAGAACGAATTACTTTATCATGCTGCCAACGCTTTCTGTACACATTTTCCCATTCGCGATCTTCATATGTTTCTTGTGTATGATTATCGTTATAACGATCTATTGGCGAAAAATATTTTAAACGTCTCATTAGTGCTGAAGTTTTTTTCTTCATACTGTTCACTCCTTTAATACGTCTCTCTTACATACCCTTACTATAAGAGAGGTTGTAAAATACAGATGTGACATTTCGCACAGTTCAAGAGATTGTCAAAAATTCAGTAGAAAATAAGTTTGTGAGAAAATCTTTTGTTCCGTTGTGAAGATTATGGTTAATCTTAATTATTAGGAGAATGCTATTTTGAGGTATCGACTATTTCGCAAAAGAAAAAGAGTTTTGATATTATTTCAAAACTGCCATAAGGAAAAGAGTATAAATTGTATGTAAAAAAATTTTTCCCAATGTTATTATTTTATATCGAGTCTGATTTTACATAAAACTACAAATCATTATTTACTGTATTGCCCTTAGTTACGGAAACAATTATACTAGATGTAATCGAAATAAATAATCTGAATATTCTCAGAATTTAAGGTAGAAGTTTTAC
>NZ_WEII01000120.1:0-10919 GCF_009183805.1 Bacillus sp. B2-WWTP-C-10-Post-4
TATGAAACTTATTGTTTTTAATCAAATTCCAACTTTATAACAAAAGATGAATAATTAGTCATTCTGTATATCAAAAGAACATTCACAAAAAAATCTTCTTTTATGATTAAAATCTTCTTTACTGTTTATCAAATTTATATGGTTAAACTACTTAATCAAACGATACACTACAAGTCAAAAATATGTACTTATACAGAATGATTACAGACATTTTTTCATATCATTTCTCAAAGAACTATAAAGCAATAAAACAAATAAAATTAGCAATATGGTTGCTTGACAAGCAAAAAAAATATATTTATGCTTGCTACACGAAACAAACACATAAAATTTATATTGCTTAACCTGTTAGGTGAGGCTCCTATGCAAACACAGGCTATTGCCCAAAAATGTCGAAAGACGCCAATGGGTAGAACAGGAATTGTCGGATTAAGGCTCTTCTTAAGATAGCTAAGTAATGAATTTTCATTACTTTACGTTGTATAGTGCCAAAGCTCTACTAGAGGGAAAAAAGCCTTATTTAGTCATGCCATTTTGAATCCCTCTAGTTACATACTAGGGGGATTTTTGCGTAAAAAACAGGGAATAAGCGATAGAATCTTCCTAAACAAAAGTCATATTTAGTAATTGACGAGAACAAGATTCTATTCATTAGCAAATGTAATATTATGTTTTGTTTTAAATCAGGAGGATATTAAAATGAAAAAAATATTAAAACTCGATTATCTATTGCTCCTTCCTCTATTCATAACATGTACTTTAGGTATTATCATGATGTATAGTGCAAGCTCCATTGTCGCTGTTCAACATTACGGTTATAACAGTAGACATTTTGTTGATTCTCAATTAACAAAGCTACTTTTAGGAACAATAGGATTAATAATTTGTGCTTTACTCCCATATGAAATATGGAAAAAACGAATAGTCTCAATCTGTATTATGGTTGGGGGGATTTTTTTATTAATTATGGTTTTATGGAAAGGAAAAGTGGTAAATAATGCTCAATCATGGATCTTTGGAATACAGCCAGCTGAATTCCTTAAGTTAGGAACAATCCTTGTAACAGCCCGTTTTTTTGCATTGCGACAAGAACAAGCTAAAAATAACTGGAGTGGTATCGGAAAACTTTTATTTTTTTTAGCTACAATTTTTTTTCTTATCTTTAAACAACCAAATTTAGGATCTGCACTTTTAATATTAGGTATAGGTTTTAGCATATTTCTTTGTTCAGGAATAAATATAAATCTACTAATCAAAAGAACTACCATCGGTTCTATTTTATGGTTACCTATTTTATATTATTTGATTCAATATAGTTTATCAGAAGTTCAAAAGACACGTATTACTACGATTTTCAATCCCTTTCTTGATGCGCAAGGAAATGGATACCAGCTTGTAAACTCTTTTATTGCCATGGGCTCTGGAGGAATCACTGGTCGTGGATTTGGAAATAGCATACAAAAAACAGGTTATCTTCCAGAACCACACACTGATTTTATAATGGCAATAGTTTCTGAAGAACTAGGATTTATTGGTGTATTTATTCTATTGGTTGGAGTTTTGACTATAGTACTTCGCTCCTTAAAAATTGCACAATTATGTGTAGATCCATTCGGCAGTTTTATAGCAATTGGTATAGGATGTATGATTGGTATGCAATCAGTTGTAAATTTAGGTGGTATTACGGGACTATTTCCTCTTACAGGTACTCCATTTCCATTTGTAAGTTTTGGTGGAAGTTCTTTAATGGTGAATTTAATAGCAATAGGAATATTGCTTAATATCTCAATTTTCAATAAAATAAGACTTTCTCCTTTTTAAAATCTATTGTACTATAGTCATTTTTGTTACATTTAGAGAGATTATACAGGCTTTCATAATGATTTGATCAAACTGTAGATTTATTAATTTTAAACGAACATTTAAAATATTTTATAGCATAGAATAGACAGTATACAGTAGACACCACTAATATCTACTAGGTGAATAAAAAGAAGGAGAAAATAAATGACTCTAAATATAAATAGAGTATTCCCACGTAATTGGTATGCTGTGAGTTATGTAAAAGATATAAAAAAGATTCCAGTAAAAAAAAGAGTTGCTGGCAAAGATTTTGTATTATATCGGGATGAAAAAGGCGAAGTTCAGGCTCTATCACCTTACTGCCCTCATCGTGGCGCTGACTTATCACTGGGACAAGTAGTAAATGGTAAACTAGTCTGTCCCTACCATGGTTGGGAGTTCGATAGTTGTGGTACTTGTGTAAGAATTCCATCCCAACCCAATAAACCTATCCCGAAATTTGCTCATACCTTCTCATACCCTGTAAAAGAAAAGATTGGGTTGATTTGGATATACCCTGATAGTGAGGAAAATCCACCTGAATGGCAAACTTTTCATGTAATGGAGAACACTCCTTTTAAACTCTCTTTCTTCCACGCCACTTGGAATGCACACCTTACTCGATCAATCGAATCTGTGCTGGATATTGCTCATCTTGCTTATGTACATAAAAAAACGATTGGTAGAAAAACAAAAGCCGAATCAACCAATTATAAGCTGGAGGGAACACTGGATCAGTTTATATTCTCAAATGGTGATGCTTACCTTGAATACAAATTCCCACATCAGTGGATGCTTCACAGTGGCAAACAGGAGAATGAGTCATTTATTCAGTATATTACGTTTACACCAATTGATGAAGAAGAGACATTAATTATGGGATATACCGGAAGGACATTTTTAAAGTACTTCCCTTTACTAGACCAAATTTTAGCTAAATTTAGTTTAAGAGTACTAAAAGAGGATCAAATTATTGTAGAAAGTCAACATCCTAGACCTATACCAGAAGCTTTAAAAATGGAGGCCCATGTTCATGCAGATATGGCTCAAGTTCAGTTTAGAAAACGTTGGTTTCAGTTTTTACAAAATGGGTCTTGTTTTTCACTTGATTAAAGGCACGTAACGCAGTATTAAATATAGGTGTAGTGATGTTGATAGACGGTGGATGCTACCCCATCGCCATCAAGCTAAAATTTTATAGTACCCCCTGAACCCAATTTTGTACTAACTCGTAACAAAAAATCCCTTCAAAAAAGAAAGGCGCCTATGCACCTTTCTTTTGTAATGCATTCTCACTCTCTTAGCATTCAGAATCCCTTATGAATCACTTTAATGCATCATTGTACGAACCTAATTACCCTTTAGAAAAGTAATAATTTGTCTCCTTACTTTTCAGTAACATATTTCCTCTTATTATTAAAAATAAGTCGTTTCTACTTAATATTTTTACTATAACTCTAACTAGTGCTAACCAAAGGATCATAATAAGCCAAATATAATTTATTAATCACGTTTAAAGTACATAAGTCTGCACTAATTGAAAATGCAGAACCAGCATTAATATCGTTTAGCGTATTTGTAATCCGCTAACGACTTAAATCACCTTATTTCACTCTCTTCGGTAAAGCTGAGCCTGAATGTTCAATTACTGGATGAACATAAACATTAATGTCAGCATTACTAAAATAATTTTCACCTTGATCCCAATTCTTACTTATTTTCTTTCATTCTTTATAATTATTCCGCTTATATACTTCTCCTAATGCTAATACATCCACCTTATATTTTTTTGAACAAGCTTTATTGATTTTTGAATCCTTTGCTCCATCTCTTTTGAAATATCCTTCGTTAAGCGTTTTTCATCCATAACTTGTTTATAATCGCTAAAATGCAACTCCGCCAAAGTACCTTCGAGAAACAAATGAATATCAAACTTCGGTTTTGTAGTATTTTCAGTAAAAACCTTTATTTTTCGGTGTAATTTATGAATTTCATATGTAATAAGCTGATTCTTTTCACGTATGGTAAAATAGCCCCCTAATTTCTCACCAATTACAAAGTTCATTCCCAGTGTTTGTTCTCCGTTTAACATTCCAACACACTTGTTATCCTTCCCACGAAACAATGCAGCCCCATCCATTTCTATCCCTTGTTTTGTTGGCCTTAAGATAGGTAGTACAAAACTGCGTTTTGAAATTATCTTTTCCTGCACATCACCAATTCTTGCCACCTCCACCATTTGAGCGTTTTTGGGAGGATGTTCAGCTAGCATATCAATATACTGTGCCGGTAAATTTTCTGGTTTTGCACTTTGTTTCAAGATAGCTTCTGCATTTTTTTTCAGAAACAAATAGACGGATGTTTCTTCTCATTTCATGATCACGAATATATACATCTAGCGTATTCTGTAAAGCATTAGGATTCAAGAGTAATTTTTCAGAAAAAATAATTCACGACTAATTTTTTTTAGCAATAATTCGTATTTGTTCAAATACACTATCTGCTTTTGCACTCACATTAATATAATTATTCCCTGCCCCTTTTCCACCTTGCTGCGCTAACTTACTGGGAAGTACCATCTGATACGTCCCTTTCATAATTGGATTTGATTTCTTTTCCTTAACAATATGGTAAGACGCACCTACTACAAATCCTCTTTCTTCTATCTCCACTAACTCAGAGCAACCACTGTATTTTTCTGTTTAACTGTTGGGCTTCAGTTCATAATGAAACATATTTTTACATAAAAGACTTTCGTATATAAATTTTTCAAATGATTTATTAGCGAATTGTTGACCAATATCACTTTTTTGAGTGAGTAATTTTTTAGATTGATGATGTAATGAATTTTGTTCGTTTCTTTTATGTAAAATATTCTAGTTTTGCATTAGGAAAGAACTGTTTCATATAGGAATACAGATAGTTTTTTATATCCTCTTCTTCTTCTTTTTGATAAATGTATTTTCCGATTCCATATTTCCCCCATTTATACCTCCTTTTCTCTTCATCTAATTCTAGTTTTGTCATCGGGTAGTTTTTTTCAATTACTCTCTTAGCTGGCTTTGTAAAACGATGTTGAATAAATTCAAATGTAATATCATCCCGTGCATCAAGAGGTAATTCAGCATTTAGGCGTTCAAACATATGATAGTATCCTTCCTTCCAGCCTTCATGCAGGTAAATAGGAGCTACAATGAAACCAAGAGGATATCCAGCTCTAGCTACTTTTCCTGCTGCCTCAATTCGTTTAGCTAAGGGAGAAGTTCCTGGTTCAAAGTTTTTAATCACATAATCAGCATTTACACTAAAGCGAAATCTTGTTTTTCCATTATGTTTAGCATCAAGTAAATGATCTACATGGTGGAATTTCGTAACAAACCTCAATTTCCCATATTCAGATTCTCCAAAATGCTCAATGGCCCGTTTAAGGGTATGCGTTAAATAATCGATTCCTACAATATCTGAAGTACACGACGCTTCAAATCTTGTTACTTCAGGTGCACGCTCTTTCATGTATTTATCAGCAGCATCTAAAATTTCTTCAACATTTACATACGTTCGTATATAAGGCTTACTTCCCATCGTTGTTTGTAAATAACAATAATGACAATGCCCCATACATCCCGTTGCAAAAGGAATTGCATACTCTGCTGAAGGCTTGGAAGTATCAAATTTCAGTGTTTTTCTAACACCAACAACCAGCGTGGATTTTGCTACTCGATACTTTTGAAAATCGTTATCCCCTGGCAAATCTCTTACTTGATTATGGGAAGTAGTATGTCGAATTTCAACATCCATCTTTGAAAACTTCTCAAACAGCTCTTTCCCCAAAGGATAATCTAATGCTTTCGGTTCAAAATATACGAGCTTAGGCATAAATGGCTTATTCATTCAAACATCCCCTCTGAAATATCACCATAATAGTAAGTGTAAGCTTGGTTTGCCTCATCTTCGGTAGCATATATAGCCATCTCATTTGTTAGTGGATAATACGTTTCGTAAAGAAATAGTGCTAATTCATTAGGTCTTTCAGGATTATTTACAACTGCTGCAGCTTGTATGTTAGCTACGTCTTGAGTATGAGGATTTCGGTAAAAAATATAAACAATGTCACCAGCATGATACGTATTACTTTCAGAAGAAAATTCCATTCCATCACCATCTCATTTCATAAAATTCAATGCTCACAGTTTTACTTTCTAATTTCCTTGTAGTGTAACTATTTAATTACATTGATAATGATTACGCCATACAAACATATTTTGAAAAATGAATAATAAATGTATTCCCAAAAAGGCAAGCATATATCAATGCTTGCCTTTCGTTCTAACGACGATGTTCAACAAGATCGATTACACCTAAAACGACGTGTGCTAAACCAAAACCAAATACTGTATTTGCAATCATTTTATTAGTTCCACGAGTTTGTTTAAGAGCATAACCTGCTGCTGTCACTGCTGTACCTAAAGCTGTTGGAATTAATCCTTCACGAATGTCCACAGTGATGCCTCCTTGTTTCGTAGTTAGTAAATTTGTTTTAATGACTCGAAGTAAAGTATTAAAACAAGTATTAGTATTTTTCTTTTTAATAAAATTATGTGAAATTCTTATGAATAATATTTTAAATCCATAACAGCTATAAAGATTGAAAAAATTATTAATTAACAAATAAGAAAATATCTTCAAAACGTATTTTTATATGAAAATTTTATACCTCAGACAAAAAAATATTTGCGAAAATTCTCTTCATAAAAAGTGCTCCTAAATTTATATATATAGGAGCACTTTTTATGAAACACTATTCTTTATTTGCTTATGAACCACTTTATTATAATAACCATGCTTTACAACTTGCCTAAAATCATCTACCTCGATATCCATTCTTTCCGCAATATCTACAACAATTGTATTTTGTAAAACATTCACCACAAATCCCATTAATTTCAAATTATGATTTTTACGATATGAAAATTGAACGTAATCCCCAAGTGTTACTTCTTTATTATGTTTCATTTGGCGCCCCCTAAATTATCGATAATTATACAATAGTTTCCCCCTTTTTTACTTCTACATACGGGGTCACCAGTTTATCATTTTAGCCAATTCATCTCCCACCTACTTATTTTGCGTTCCTTGAGGAAGGGGTCTTCTTGGCTAAAATGATAAAAAAAGACAAACTCTCGAATGTGAGGAGTTTGTCCAAAACCATGATTCCTTTAGTTTAACAATATAGAATTCAGTTCCGATAAGAATCTTTTTTTCATATCCCACGGTTTTTGCATCGATACTAACAATAGTGGATTAGAATAATGACTTAATACTTGCTAGGACAGTAAGAATACCTATAATAATGACAAATACATTGCTAGATTTCCCTTTGTATTTAGCAAGTACTGATACTTTATGGATTGCATACATGGGTAGTATACATAAGATAGCAGCAACTAGCGGACCGCTAAGGGCATCAATGATTCCAAGAATACTTGGATTTGTATAAGCAACATACCAGCATGTTAATACGACAAAAGTAAGAATTATTGTCTTAACTGTTTTTTCTCCTATATCTTTCCCACGTTTTTTACTGGACTTGATAATCATGTCACGCATTACCTCATACGCTCCTATATAATGACCAAGGAACGACTTTGTAATAGCCACAAATGCAATGATAGGAGCTGCAATAGTGATTACTGGCGAATTAAGCTCATTAGCAAGATATGATAGGATTGACAAGTTCTGTTCTTTTGCCACCTTAAGATCATTTGGAGTTAAACTTAAGGTACTGCTCCAAACAAAGAACATAACAACTGCGAATGTCATAATATAACAAACTTTTTGTATTTGAGCACATTTAGCATCAGTAGCATCTATTCCATACGTAGCTCTCTGTTTCATAACAAATGACGAAATCATAGGCGAATGATTAAACGAGAATACTATGATTGGAAGTATCATCCATATCGTTCCTAAATATCCTGTTCCTGTTGAAGCAGTAGAAACACTTGAAAAACTAAGCATTGACGTATTCCACTGTGGAATCAAAGATATTGCGATAAAAAGTAGAGAAGCTATAAAAGGATACACTAGCATGCTCATGATCTTTACAGTTATATCTTGACCAAAATTTAGTATAGCGATAAGACCGAGTACTAAGACAAGCGATAAAATGGACCTTGGAGGCTCCGACATGTGCAATTGATGTACGATAAAGCTACTAGCGGTATTTGTAAGTGCGACCGAGTACATCAGCACGATCGTATAAATGGAGACAAAATATACAATATTAAAAATGATACTTGCCTTATTTCCAAAATACTCTCTTATTGTACCTGTAATCCCCTCATCGGCAGAGTTCGAAGCGTAAATCATTTTAGCAAGCGCCCTATGTGAATAATACATAACAGGATATGCAAGTATGGTAATTAACAGCAATGATAATAAACCACCTGAACCTGCATTAATCGGTAAAAAGAGTACTCCTGCTCCAATTGCTGTTCCAAAAAGGCTCAATGCCCAGGTAGTATCCTGTTTATGCCACTTTTTAGGGTCTAAATATTTCTCATTTTTTACTGCAGTGTTATCAGCTTGAAATTCTATGTTTTTTGCAGTATTCCCATCCATATAATAATTCCTCCTTGTGTCCTATTCTTAATTCTCTTTTTAAGATATAGGAATATAGACCGTTCTTGAAAAATGAATAGCTTATATAGTGCCCCACAACGAATATCCCCCTTCTAGGTTAATAAAAATCAAAAAATTAGCGAAGCATCAACCTGAAGGGTTTGTTACCACTTATAAAATATTTTAATTATATAGTAGTATATTTTATTGATAACTCCCCCAATATACAGACATCCTTAGGCGAACAATAGAGTAAAGATTGTTAAAAACTTCACAATATATTCGATAACTTATTGATTTGATTGTTTCTCCCCAAAGATTTTATTTTTAATGGCAATTCCTGTAGGTGTAGCTGCAATACCACCTAAACCTGTCTCTCTTAATTCGCGAGGCATCTGTCTTCCAACTCTATACATGGCTTCAATCACTTCGTCAGCATTGATGAGATTGTTTACGCCAGCTAATGCGATGTCCGCTGCTGCTAAAGCATTTGCCGTTCCAATGGCGTTTCTCTTTACACAAGGAATTTCTACCAAACCAGCGACCGGATCACAAACTAAACCGAGTAAATTTTGTAATGCAATCGAAAAAGCTTCAGAAGATTGCTGTGGCGTTCCACCCGCAGCTTCTACCGCAGCTGCAGCCGCCATCGCTGAGGCACTTCCTACTTCAGCTTGACATCCTCCATACGCTCCTGAAATACAAGCGTTGTTTGCGACTATCGTTCCAAATAACGCTGAAGTGAATAGAAAATGAATCATATCTTCATGACTTAACTGCAACGTATCTTTAATACTAAATAGGACTCCCGGAATCGTCCCACTCGCACCTGCTGTTGGAGTTGCACAAATAGCTCCTAATGCAGCATTTACTTCATTAACACCGATAGCACTTTGAATCCCTAACACCATCAAATCTCCAGAAAGAGTTTTCCTATTTTCTCGATAGTTTTTAATTTTTACAGCATCCCCTCCGGTCAAACCTGTTGGAGAAAATACACCGTCGCCCTCGATACTTTTATTTATTGCATGTTGCATAGTCGCTAAATTTCGTTCCATTTTACTCCATACTTCTTCATAAGAAGTTTTAGTTTGTTTGATTTCCTGTTCGATTGCTAATTCATAAATTTGCTTTTGGCTTTTATTAGCTGCATCCACAATTTCTTTTATGGCCATATACATATTTTTCACTCCTTAATGTGACTAAAGAATAATAAGATTAGCTATATTGCTTAAATCTCCTAATTCCTTCTGAGCATTACCTGGCAATATCGAATCCAAAGCGAATGCATATAAATATTTTGTTTTATCTTCCAAACTATGAAAGTTGTTAATTTCCACATCATATTGTTTAAAGATCCTGCGTAAAACAAATTCAAAGTCAGCTCTTTCTGAAATCGCAATAACAACTGGCAATGGCCCCTGCAGATTTAAGCTAAATCCATCAATTTCAACATTTTTGACTTCAATCAACCCACCACCGACCGAAATACCCATTACTCTAATACTTCGACTTTCATCCTCTGCATATACATCTGCCGTATTTGGATGACCAGCAGGACTATTACCCAATTGTTCAATAAAGGTAATGTCAATTCCCTTAGACTCTGCTATTTTAATAGCATCTGGCACTTTGCTGTCATCAGCAGCTAAGCCTAATATACCAGCAATAATTGCAAAATCAGTTCCGTGACCTTTATGGGTTTCAGCAAATGATTCATAATACTTTACCACAACTTTTTTGGGAAGACCTTGAAATAATTTATTAGCAACTGTTCCAATAGCCAAAGCACCTGCAGTATGTGAACTTGAAGGGCCTATCATTATGGGCCCAATCACATCAAAACAACTTTTGTATTTAACAATCTTTTTTTCTTTAATAGATGCTACATTCATGTTCATATAAGCACCCCCATAATTTATTATTTTTAGCTGTAGTTGAATCTAAGTTATTAGAATGATCGATTCAAAACAAGTTTTGTTTGATAACGCTTTCTTTATTGAGTTGAATAAACTTCCCTTCTAATCCGCTATCCTCCGTATAGTAATCATATCAGTATGTCCAATTTTAAAAAATTACTGGCAAGTTCTTTAGAATTTTCAATCCAAAACGAGGTTTGATATTTTCTCTAGAGGTAATAAATTGTGTCTCGACGCCCTCATTATAACTTGTATATTTATAAGTTTAATCTTTTTTTATTTTTAGAAAGATTGAATAGACAGAATTTTGAATAGGTAATAAATTACACTTAGTATGTAGCAATTGTGTCCTTTGTTTGAAGCTGTATTAGTTAGTAAAAAAGCAAAAATAACACAGAGTTCCTTTCATAAACACATTGATTATATTGAAAAATCATTATAAAGATACTTATATTGTCTTTTGTTTGAACATCTTATTTTGAAAGAGAAACCTGTTGCAATAAATAATTCATTCATATGAAAAGGAATACATTAATA
>NZ_WEII01000121.1:0-10893 GCF_009183805.1 Bacillus sp. B2-WWTP-C-10-Post-4
AAAATAACATTATTTACTTTTCGAGTAGGATAAGTAGAAAAAAAGGAAGTTTTTCTTTGAAGAAAGCTCTTTTGACAGGAATAGATTTTTTCATAACTAGAACAAATAAATTAATAATCACATATACTGTATTGTCGTTAAAGCAAGACATTATTTTCTCAGAACAAGGGAATCACTAGAAAAATACGTGATTCCTTTATTCTTCAATATAATGTCAATAGTTGATTTGAAATAACCGAAGAAATAAAATTTTTGTTAATGGACAATCACATAATTTTAGGTATAGTAGGTTTATAATTTAGACTATAAAAATTAATGTATCTTTTATTATTTTAACCAAGAAGACTCCCTCCATAAGGAACTCACAGCAAGTATGGGTAAGTGGGAGTAGTTCAAAGCATGCAATATTGTTTGATTTGGCTAATACATAGATTTCTCATCTCAGAACTGGTGTAAGAATTATAATGTTTATACCATTCTATTGTATTTTCTAAAGTCTGTTGTAGGGACCATTTTGGCTGCCAATTAAGATTGAATTTTGCTTTGCTAATGTCAAGGTTTAGTAAATTTGCTTCATGAAAATTTATTGGACCTATATTTTCTGCTGTCCAATCCCCGCAGCTCCAAATATCTAGTAAACTGGTCACTAATTTTTCTACTGAAACAATATTGCTTAGGGATGGCCCGAAGTTCCATGCTCCTGAAAAAAGGATACCATTATTTATAATTTTTTCTGTAAGGAGTAAATACCCGCTTAAAGGTTCTAGTACATGTTGCCAGGGTCTAATAGCAGTAGGATTTCTAATAATAATCTTTTTGTTTGATTCTAATGCTCGTATACAATCGGGAATAATTCTATCTATTGACCAATCACCACCACCAATTACATTACCAGCTCGAACACTTGCAATTATTTTCTTGTGTTGAGAAAATTTTTCTTCTGAAAAGTAAGAATTACGATAGGAAGAAATTAAAAGTTCGCAGCATCCTTTGCTTGAGCTATATATGTCATGGCCGCCCATAGGGTCAATTTCACGATAACCCCAAGGCCATTCTTTATTCTCATAGCACTTGTCACTTGTCACCATAATTCCTATTTTAGCTGATTCATGTAATCGAATTGCCTCTAGTACATTCATAGTTCCTACAACGTTTACCTCGTATGTTTCTCTAGGATATTCATATGAATACTTAACTAGAGGTTGGGCAGCTAAATGGAATACAATTTCAGGTTTATAATCTGTAAAAACCTTATTTAATTTATTAAAATCTCTAATGTCTCCACGAATATCAATTATATTATTTTGAAGGTTAGTAATGTTAAAGTTATCATTTTTATTTTTAGGATCTAATGAATATCCGATTACAGCAGCACCTAATTCATTCAACCATAGGGATAACCAAGAACCTTTAAAACCAGTATGTCCAGTAATTAAAATTCTTTTTCCGTAAAAAGCATTATTAAAGTTTTGGTTTAACAATTAGTCCACCTCCTTTAGTACCCTATTTTTAGGGGGTTAGGTATAAATGTTTATTATTTTTATACCAATTAACAGTTTTTATAATTCCTTCTTCAATATTAATTCTAGGTTCCCAGGAAAGAGAGTTTTTTATTTTTTGCACATCCGCTTCAGGAACCCATCTTTCATTTGTTCTAGAGGAAATTGCACCGTAATTTGGTCTGGAATTGGTTTTCAAATGTTTGAATAATAATTCTACATAATGTTTCAAGGGGTGAATAGTGCCGCTCCCAATATTAAAGATTTCATTTTGTACAGTAGTATTTTCTACTGCTAGGATACAGGCATCTATTACATTTTCTATATAACAATAATCTCTTAATTGATTACATAAAGTTAAATTTACATCTTTGTTTTGTAATACTCGCAAGATTATATAGCTAAAAATTTTATGCGGCTCTTCGCCTTCTCCGAATATGCCAAAAGGTCTTAATGTTATAAGATTAATATTGTTTTCGCTAGCAATTTGATGGGCCAGTATAGTAGCAGCAGCTTTGGTACTTCCATAGATGTCCACAGGAGTTAGTAACATATTTTCATGAATAGGTTCCATCTTGTTACCGTATTCAGAACTACTCCCAAAATTGATGATTTTTTTACAATTCACCAATTTTGCTGCTTGAATAATGTTACAAGTCCCTATAACATTTGTTTCTATAGCATGGATGTAATCTGTATGGGCAGAATTTACACCATAGGCTGCCAGGTGAAAGATATAATCGGGATTAATTTTCTTTATTGCATCTTGTACTTGTTTTTTATCTCGTATATCTATTTCATAGGTTTCAATATATTTTAGAATATCCTTTAGTCTCCAAGAGTTTGATGGTGTTCTTATGAAAAGAACAATTTTTGCTTGTAAATTTAAAAGTCTTCGTGCCAAGTGAGAACCAATAAAACCGTATCCACCAGTAATAAGGAAAGTTTTATTTTTAAATGAAGCAATCATAGTGATAATCTATCCTTTATTAAGATGTATTTTTAGTTGCTGAAATAAATAGATTTATTTTTAAATAAGGAAAGTATCAGTTTTAATTGTGATGAGGGGAGGGGTATTTAAAATAATTTTTTATTGTTGTTGTATCAATTTGGTCAGCAAATAAAGAGGAGGGAGATTTTTGAAAAGTATTATGAAGGGTATGACATGTCTTGTTCAATTGTTCAATATAAGGAATGTATATATAATCTAAAACTGCTGGAGGTAATTCTAAAGTTTCTTGTTTCCATAAATCGAACTCATTTGGATTAATAATTTGCATACTTCCAAAATGAAAAGCTATTAATTCATCTTGATCAATAAAAACTTTATTATCTGTTTTGGATATAGAACTGCTATTTAAAATGACATTCCAAGGTGCTGCATCAATACCTTTATGAGTCATAATTTTTATATTAGAAAAGATGTTAGGAATGTGATTTAAATATTTTTGGTCACCCCATCTATTCATTTCAACATCATATTGATTATTGCAATATTCTAGGCATTTATCTTTCCACCATGTTAAAATTTCTTTACTATTTTGATCGTTTTTGAAGCCTACTAAACCAGCTTGGTATATACCGTGTATGCTTTCAATTTCAGTAGAGCTTCTTTGAGGGCAAAGGAATACAGAGTACTTCCACCATTCATCAAGAATGATATTAGGTGCTGTAAAGAAATACATATCAGCATCACAATATATAATGTGATCAACTTCCGGATAAAGACTAAGGACATGTAGACATAGGGGCGCTTTTAATGTCCAACAATATTCTTGTAAACTTCTATCATTTTTTATACTGAGGAGTTCATGATTTTCAATATCCTTTACCGGAATTAGTATGGCATGCTTTAATTTTAATTTCTCTAATATTTGATACGTTAGATCATCCATACAACAAATCCATACAGTAAATTTAGCGTTGAAATTTTCTAAGGAATAATAAGAAGTCAATCCTTGGATTAATCGTTCTTTACTTATAATCATGGAAAAGTTCATAAAATGATTGGATTGATTCATTTTTCTTCTTAATTGTGAATCTTTATATAAAGTTTGAGCTTTATTTATATCTTTTTTACTTAAAAATTGTTTAGTATCTTTATTGAATTTATCCTTTAATTGCTTTAAAACAAATTGAATTCTCTCTAAATACGGAGTGTAAATATGGTTTAATATATTATTGGGTATTGAAATTTCTCCCAAAGACCAAAGATCAAAATCATTTTCAGTAAAGATAGTAATACATGCAAAATGGTAAACAACTAGTTTGTCGTTTTCAATAAATATATCGTTTTTAGTCTTGTCAATTTTATAATCGTTATTATATATACAGTTCCAAGGCGCAGCATTTATACCTAAGTTATTTGAAATTTTTACTTTTGGAAAATATATAGGGATATAATCTAAATACTTTTGGTCTCCAAATTTCCCCTCCTCAGCCTCGGCACTGCACCAATCTATACATTTATTTTTCCACCATCTTACACTTTTTAGTCCATAGAGATCATTCTTAAATCCAATTAGACCAGCCTGATATTTTCCATACATTTTTTCTACCCAATCACGATCTCTTTGGGGGGTTAGGAAAATAGAATGGTCACCCCATTCCTCAAAAATAATATTAGGGTCAGAAAAAAAGCATAAATCACCATCACAATATAGAATAGATGGTAAATCATAATTGACCAATAAATATTCTATCAAGACAGATTTTAAAGTCCAACAATATTCATTTACTTTTCTTTTTCTCTTAATTGCTTTTAGTTCACGATCTTCCAATTCTTCAACTTGTAAAAGGTTTACATTAATTAAACTCATTTCTTTTAATAGTGAATATGCAAAAGGATCTATACAACAAATCCACAATGTGAATTTTTCTGAGTACTGCATTAATGATTGCTGTAAAGCAATAATTTTCAAGACATACTCACTACCTACAATGACGCAGAAATGATTATTTAGATCATGTTGTTGATTATAGAATTGGGGATCAATTCTTTTTTGAGTATTTTTTTTGGAGAGATTTGAAGCTTTAATTCCTGTTGAAAGTGGGTTAACTATTTTCTCATTAGAGGGGATATACAATCGAGGTAAACTTATTTTTTTATCATTAGAGTTCAATGCTTATTCAGTCCTCTCCACTAAAATTTATTTGGATTCCAACTTTCATTTACAGTTTTTAAATCTTTAGGTGTATCGACACTAGCCCAAAAGTCATTGTGTTCATAGACTGCGAGCTCATTGTCTTTTATTAAATTTCGAAGAGGATCTTCTTCTAGAACACAATCATCATTACTACTTAAATAATCGAATATTTCTTTGTTAAATACAAAAAAACCGCCATTAATTACTTCATCAAGTAATGGTTTTTCTTTAAAATCAATAGCAATTCCATCTTCGACCGCCAATAGGCCGTATTGACTATTTTTTTTAATTCCAGTTAATGTAGCAATTTTTCCTTTTTCTTTATGGAATGCTATTAGTTGATCAATATCTATATTGGCTAATCCGTCACCATAAGTTAATAAAAAGGTTTCACCCTGTACAAAGGATTCAAGTTTTTTTAGTCTTGCCCCGGTCATTGTATCAATTCCTGTATCTATAAAGTGTATATTCCAATTTTCTAATTTCTGAAGTAGCGTATATTGACTGGTTTTAAAATTCAAACTAAAGTCATTCTCTTTCCAGCTAAAGTCCATAAAATATTCCTTAATTTTCTCACCTTTATATCCTAAGGGCAAAATGAAATCAGAATGTCCATATTTTCTATACCAATTCATTATATGCAAGAGGAGAGGCTTTCCTTGAACTCGAACTAATGGTTTGGGAATGTCCTCTAAAATTCCTTGCATCCGAAGCCCTTTTCCGCCACACAAAATTATGACTTTCATAGATTTATTTCCTTCCTCTCAATATATTTTACTAATTTAAACTATGTAGTTTGTTTGGTAAATGTATACACGGTTGTACCATAATGACAATCAACTAAAAAAATATGTTAGATTTATAATTCAGATGTTGATTAAACGTGGAGAATACACATTGTAGTTTATCATTAATTATATGTAAATTAGGTTCTTTTAAAATCTATGCTTTAGTTTATTTAATATTAATGAAAGAAATTGCTTGTTCTTAAGATAAAAGAAGGGGAAGGAAATCAAGGGAATTGAAGAAGCTTATAATGAAATATCCAAGAAGACAAAATATAAGATAAAGTATGGAAGTAAGTAGTCGTGAATGCACTACATAAGCAGAATATGCTGATCGCATAAATGATTATACAGAAATCAACAGAAGAATAACAAAGGGAATTAGCCATTTGAAGGAAAATGGAACAACTATTTTTACATTTTATAAATTCAAAAAAGAGCACCGCATAAAGGTGCTCTAGTGATGGAACTAATTTTGTAAAGAACTATTTATTCAATAAAGAAGGACTTACGAATTATTATATGAACGTTTTGTTAATTAAGTGTGTATCAATTAGACAGGAATTTTATTTCTCTACACCTATTTGATTTTACGGGCCAAATCATGTTAAAAGTAAGAAGAAAATTATTAAGTTAATGTTATTTTGTTTAAAATAGCATTCCAATCGGAATCATCACCTTCCCATCTATCCTGATAACGTGGGAGTTCAATTGAACAAACCCTCGATATTCCCCAATTTTGTTCAACAATATTAGATATACCCTCCTTGAAATTAACAATAAGGATATTAAAATCCTTATTTGTAATTTCAGATAATACGTTTTGTAATTCAACCGCTTCATCTCGATTTCCCCAAATTCTAATGAATAAAATGGATTCACTACTATTTATTTTTTCAAGGAATTGATTAATTCTAGTGTCTAATTTAGCTTTAAAAGAAGGATAGGTTGATTTCAAATCCTTTTCTGAATTAATAGGAAAATCATGCATTGAAAAACAATTATAATAAGTGTCCTTTATACAGTAGGTAATTCGTTCTGCCCATTTAATTTGATTATCAAATTCTGATTCAATAAGACCGTAACTTTCTGAACCTTCTATAATCATATTTTCCAACTTCATAAATTTTTTAAATCGATTTTGAAGTAATCTGTTTACATCTGAAAGTGATGGATAATAAAACCAATCTAAAGGTCCAGAAAATGTTCTTAAATTGTGTCTTTTGATTTGGTTGGTGACTTGACACAATCCTCCTAAACTTACAATTACGCCATAGGATTTTTGTATATCTTCTAGGTTCATCCTCATCATCCTTTATAAAAGTAATTTAAATTATCTGTTCAGTATATGATGCAATAACATATTGATGTGGACCTATATATCACAGTACATAGAGCTAAGACATTTGTATAAATTTAAAAAGTCAAATACCTAAGTTGAGGGATTTCATCTTTGATGTTATATCATGGAGTTACTATTGGAATGAAAGCTGGTAGGGATATTGCGCCAGAGTTATATTTTCTGCAGTAACTTAATTTAGAAAACTGTTCTTGATTACTGTAGTAAAATTGTTGTTTTTTAAACATTACTTATCCGGATTCATGAAAAGTATTTTAATGTATTATTTTATATAACAATATTTTAGTTTTAATATTAAAACTAAAATATGGAAGTAACATAGGGGATTTACGCATATAGTAATGTTAATGGTAAAATTAACAAAATTTTCATTTAAATCAGATAAAACTATGATGTTTTTAACTTATAATAATGTTACTACGATGAAAAAATGGCTACTAATTAGTTAATTTAAAAATCAATTTTAGATAGGAAGAGGATAATGAAGACCAGAGATAGTTATAAAATTATTGTAATTGGTGCTGGGACAGCAGGACTATCTTCTACTGCACATTTATTACGAAATGTACCCCTATTGAAAGAAAGTATAGCAATTATTGATCCATCAAAAAAACATTACTTTCAGCCACTATGGAGTTTAGTGGGGGGAGGAATTGTTTCAAAGGAAAGTACGATGCGTAATCAGGAATCGCTTATTCCAAAAGGGGCAACGTGGATCCCTAAA
Source organism: Bacillus sp. B2-WWTP-C-10-Post-4 (assembly GCF_009183805.1). NCBI lineage: Bacteria > Bacillati > Bacillota > Bacilli > Caryophanales > Bacillaceae > Bacillus > Bacillus sp. B2-WWTP-C-10-Post-4. The sequence goes on from NZ_WEII01000121.1 coordinate 7,515, forward strand.
AGTGTTGTTAAGTTATTTCCATCTGAAAATAAGATACTTTTAGATGACGGACTGCTACTTGAGTATGAAATTCTTATTGTAGCAGCTGGTATACAAATAAATTGGGACAGTATTAAAGGCTTAAAAGAGTCTATTGGCACTAATGGGGTATGTAGCAATTATTCTTATACATATGTTGATTCTACTTGGAGAGAAATTGAAAAATTTAAAGGAGGAAATGCGCTTTTTACCCACCCTAATACTCCTATTAAATGCGGTGGTGCTCCACAAAAAATTATGTACTTAGCAGAGGAGTATTTTTGTAATAGTGGTGTAAGAAACAGAAGTAAAGTAATATTTTATTCTGCAAACAATAACATATTTCAGGTTCCACGATATGCAAATACTTTAGAACAAGTACTAGAAAGAAAGCAAATTATAACGAATTATAATAAAAATCTAGTGGAAATTATCGCCGAAAAGAGAGAGGCAATTTTTGAAGATACGCAAACACTAAAAAGAGAAACCGTACCATATAGTATGATACATGTTGTTCCGCCAATGGGGCCACCTAATTTTATTAAAGAGAGTGAGATAAGTGATCATCAGGGGTGGGTAGATATAAGCCCTTATACTTTGCAGCATGTGCAATATAAAAATATTTTTGGACTTGGAGATTGTACCAATTTACCTACCTCTAAAACTGGAGCAGCAATTCGAAAACAAATACCCGTCTTAAAACAAAATATTATGGACGTACTTAGCGGAAGAGATTTACAGGCTAAATATGATGGATATACATCATGTCCGATTGTTACAGGATATAAAAGTCTTATACTTGCTGAATTTAACTATGAACATGAGCCTCAAGAAACGTTTCCATTTAATCAAGCGAAAGAACGGTATAGTATGTTTTTACTTAAAAGATATATGTTGCCATATATGTATTGGAATTTAATGTTGAAAGGGATTCTATAGGAGAAGATAAAAAGTGGTTACAAAAATTGAAAATTAATTTGAAATAACTAATTGGAGGGAATAGCTATGCTTTTAAAATATTTTTATGATGAAAAATTAGCACATGCTTCCTATTTAGTCGGTTGTCAGAAAGAAGGCGTAGCAATCGTTATTGATCCTAGTCGCTATATAGAACAATATATAGAATTTGCTAAGAAAGAGGGGATGGAAGTAATTGCTGCGGCTGAGACTCATATTCATGCTGATTTTCTTTCTGGGTCTAGAGAACTTTCTAATCTTTACCATGCAAATTTATATGTATCTGATGAAGGAGATTGTGATTGGAAATATCAATATCTTAACGAAGGTCGATACAAATTGGTTAGAGAGGGCACAGAGTTTAAAGTAGGTCATATAAAATTTAATGTAATTCACACCCCAGGGCATACGCCTGAAAGTATTTCTTTTTTAGTAACTGATACAAGTCAAAATAATTATACGAATGATAAACCGATAGGAATATTCACAGGTGATTTTATATTTGTAGGAGATATAGGAAGACCGGATTTATTAGAAACTGCAGTCGGTATTAAAGATACTGCAAAAATAGGAGCGAAACAATTATTTGATTCTATACAAAAAATAAAAATACTTCCTGATTATTTGCAAATATGGCCATCACATGGTGCGGGAAGCGCATGTGGAAAAGCATTAGGAGCAATTCCAACTTCTACATTAGGTTATGAAAAGATGTTCAATTGGGCATTTCGGTGTAATGAAGAAAGTGATTTTATATCGACTTTATTGACGGGACAGCCAGAGCCTCCAAAGTATTTTTCATTAATGAAGAATTTAAATAAGTATGGTCCGCCAATTCGTAAGAAGAGAAAAAGTACTGCTATTAATACAGTAGAAGAACTTCAAGAAATTTTGAAGAGCGTTTATCAAATAGTTGATATAAGGGATGTAGAGAGTTTTGCTGCAGGTCATATCGAGAAGTCAATTAACATACCTTATAACAATTCTTTCACAACTTGGTGTGGATGGTTATTAGATTATAAAAAAGAAACTTTAATAATTCTAGATGAGGAAAAAGTTAAAGTAGAGGCAGTTATTAGAGAATTTGAATCTATTGGGTTAGATAATATTATTGCTTTTGCACCCTTAAAAGTAATACAAAGACTTGATAGATTTGAAAGTTACAAAGAAAAAACATCGATTGAATTATATCCGCATATAAAAGGTGGAAGCGTTAAGGTTATCGATGTGCGTAGTAAAAAAGAGTGGGAGGAAGGACACCTTCATGATGCAATACATATCACTTTAGGTAATCTATTTGAACAACTAGATTATATACCGAAAGATTTTCCAATAGTTTTGCAATGTCGAACCGGATTACGTTCCGCTATAGCAGCTAGTATTTTACAAAGAGCTGGTATAAAGGAAGTAGTGAATTTAAAGGGAGGATTTCTTGCATGGAAAGAAGAAGGGCTTCCTTATACAACATGCAATCTCAATGTGTAGGAAAATATTATATGCTAGGTAAGAATAATTAAAAGAAGTTATAGATGACGTGTTAGAAAAGGGAATCATAATTGTCGCAGATTCAGGAAATACATTAGGATTATTAATTGATTATCCAGTTAAATATGAAAATGTAATATTTGTTTTAGCATTAAATAATTTAACATTGGATCCATCTTTTATGGAATGGCAGTGTTGGAAGTACTTAGGTATTATCAATAAGAACCCAATTTAAAATTCTCTTGGATGCAAGAGAATTTTTTTATTGGGAATAGTAAGGGGGAGGGGAGGTGCATTACATATGGGAAAAGGTAGAAGTAATAATGCTGGTAAAAAGCAACCGAATTTTGATGATTCATCTAATTTTGCTAAACAAAGCCAACCGACAGAAAAGAAGAAGAAATAAGAACAGGAGCTCTCTTGATAAAGGGAGCTCCTGTTAAAAGTGGACTGACGTTTCAGAATAACATATCGATGGATTAACCCAATAGCCATAAATACAAGGTTTTAATTTTTCGAAGGGCACCTAATTTAATATTATTGTCCCGCTTTTTTATACTTATTGACGCGTTAAATCCATTTAAAATGCTCCTTAATGGCGTTGGGCGTGACCTTCATTAAAATTTTTTAAACCTAATGGGACTTACCATTAAGAGGGCGAGGATTAAAGTAATCCATGCATTACTATATGAAAACAATGCCATACCAGCCAATGATAATCTTGCAGCTGGAATAGGTAATCCCTTAAAATATCCAATAGTTGGTTTAATACTAAATTTAGCTAATCTTAAAGCACCCATTGTTGGGAATAGGATAAATGCCAAAGAAGTTAAAATAGAAGGTGTTGCTATCGTATGAAATAAAAGCGCAGGAGCGACGCCGAAACTAACAATATCAGCTAAGGAATCCAATTCTACGC
>NZ_WEII01000122.1:0-10881 GCF_009183805.1 Bacillus sp. B2-WWTP-C-10-Post-4
CTCTGGTAACTCCTCAGCAAATGCACTTGTATCACCTACAAATAAAATCCCAAGTAATAAAGGCACTACTACTAAAAATTTCTTTATCCGCATTTTCCATTTACTACATGCCAACAAAGTTCACTCCCCTCGTCACTTGGTTTCATTTCTTCCCAAGGAGTCATTGGCTTATCTTGTTTCATATCATTATCTTTTTTCATTTCTCCCTCACGATCCATTGGCTTATCAGGAGTCATTGGTTTATCAGGTTTCATGTCTTCCTTTTCCATTGGTTTGTCAGGAGTCATTGGTTTATCAGGCTTCATGTCTTCCTTTTCCATTGGTTTGTCAGGAGTCATTGGTTTATCAGGCTTCATGTCTTCCTTTTCCATTGGCTTATCAGGAGTCATTGGCTTATCTGGTTTCATGTCTTCCTTTTCCATTGGTTTATCAGGCTTCATTGGTTCTTCTTTATCCATATCTTTTTCTTTCTTCATATCTTCTTCTTTCTGATTATCTTTATCTTTACAAACATCCCCCCAACATTCGGCGGGCTCAGGAGCAACAGGAAGTTTGTCAGGTGGTTTCTCTTGTTCACCCTCTTTAAAGTGCTCTTGTTTGTCTTCAAAAGGCTTATCAGGTTGTTTAGGTTTATCAGGCTTAATATCCTCAGGAAGAACAGGTTTAATCGACAAATCCATATCGTCAGGAATCTTCAAATTATCCCTAATATCCTTAACAGCATCCGCGATTTCTTTTGTATTCTTTGCTATTTCATCCGTGTTCTTTTTAATTTCACCTGTATTCTTTGCTGTCTCACCTGTATTTTTAGCCGTTTCACCCGTATTCTTTGAAATTTCATTTACCGCATTCACAATCTTTTCTAAAGCTTCTTTAACAGCTTTATCAGAACCACCGCCACCTTCTACAGGTGGTTTATTCTCGTCTTTTGATTCATCTATATCACCGCTGCCATGTGGTTTATCATCTGGAATTTTTTCATTTGTACAAACTCCGTCATTCTTATTATCATAATCCGCATAATCCTCAGGATTAGGCTTTTCAATTTCAGGTAAATCGTAATATTTAGCACCTTTACCCCAATATACGGTTTCTCCTCCACCGCTACCGTTTTCTTTAAATCCTTTAAGCTTAAAACGTGCATAGCCTAAAACTTTACCATTATGAAAAATGTAGAATGCGTATGTACCATTCTGATTCCAGTTAATAGGGAACTCATTTTTTTCTTGTTCTGGACGAGTCCACTTTGATTTACCAACATGAAACGAGCAATCATTAACAAGCATCAATTCCGATAACTGAAAACTATATACATCCTTCATATTGTTAACTCTAATAATCAAATTGTATTTACCATTAACTATCCCATTATTCTCGATTGTTACATTTTTACTCCCTACCAATTGAAAACTAGGTGAATCAGCAAACACAGGGATCGTATGGCTAACAATACAAAATGTACATAAAAAAATTATGGCTAGCTTTTTCATATCAATCCTTCCTAACAAAAAATAGCTAGGTGATCCACCCAGCTATTTAATTGTTTTATTAAATTTATAGTTAATTTCTTGCTATTTAAGGAGTGAATTTTGATGATTATCGAGTAAATAAATCTTTAGTGTTAAACGCTACTAAGAACGTTAACGGAATAGCAACAGAGAATGCGATAATAGGCCAATAAGCGCCTAACCAGTTAGTCAGACCGTTCGCAACGTCTGCAAGATTATAAGTTAATGAAATTTTTGGCATTTCCAAAATAAATTCCTCCTAGTCGATCAATCATCAAATTTGTCTTTTACTAAATGCGCTACGAAAAATCCGAACAGTATACCAAACAAAATGACTAACAATGGCATCATTGTTGACCAATTCATATGAAAGTTACCGAACAGTTGAGACATTGATGGTCTGAAACCAAATTCAGGCATTCAAAATCAACTCCTAAAGGTGTTATACACTTTACCGATACAGTAGATAGCAAACGCCCCACCAATGAATAAATAAATCACTGGTAACACTGAACTAAACATGTTGAAGGCATACTGCAAGATTCTTCCCACGTCCATGCTAAAACTAATAGCCATCACCCCAAGCTTTGACGGTGGTGAACATCATTATTACGAATACTAGAAAGGTTATAAAACCTAACGAGTATAAAACAACTGAATTGTTCATAAAAAACCAATACATCATATCTAAAAAGGCTAAATCATTCATTTATCAAACCGCCAATCTTTAAGCAATGTGAAAACGATGATTAGCAAAAACGGGAGTCCAAACAGGGAATATTGGTTTAATAAATTTTCTAAATTAAATTCAATCATCGCAAAGCACTCCAGATCCAGTTGAATGTTAACACCAACAAGATTAGTAATAGCAAGAAACTAATTAACATATCACCATAGGTAAGTGTCTGGAAAACTGCAAAACTACCGTTCTTAGTCTGTACTAAGTAGTTAGGCATAATTTCCGAAAAAGTTTTGTACAAGTCGTTTAAATCGATTTTATCTAACATAAAATCACACAATCACTTCAGTCTTATAATTCCTCGTACTACTTAACGATCTGTTGCAAATTGTAGTATGCATTATTTTTATATGCACTTACAGTTGCTAGACACTTAAATGGAGTACCTAATTTGTAACCCTCAGAAATCTGTTGGAACAGTTCTACTTCTTTACTAGAAATTTTCACTGTTTCATTTCCATTATCATTTTTTTGATACAAATCAATACTCAAACTTGTTCTTTTGTTCCCTTCGAACTCTTTTGTAATAATACTTGCGCCCATAAATACGCCTTCAATTTGAACTACTGGCATTGTAATTCCTCCATATTCTAATTTTACGAACATAAAACCGAACAAATTTTCGAGTCCAGATTTTACGTTCTGATTATAGCAAAAAAAAGGGACAGAACACAACCATTTTTTTCAAAAAAATTTTTTTTACAGTTTTTTGTTCTTTTTTAAATGTTCTACAATTGCATTTTCTACAAATTCAGATTGATTATCTTGTTCTTTCACTAAATCAACATACTTCTTCTTTATAGAAACATTTAATTTCACTTTTTTCTCGTCTGGATCTATACGATGTCTGCCCACTTTTTATTGCTCCCTTTCTAAAATAAAAAAACCCTTACACCTTACTATAAACAAAAATCACCTTATAAAAAACAACACATAAAAAAAGTTGAGAGCATAAACTCTCAACTGTACTTTTTCATAAATTCATATAAAGCCAATTCGATTAATGAAAATTTTGAAATTCTTTTGCTACCAAAAGGTTTTGCAAATTCCTCAAATTGTTCATGGATTTCTTTACTAATAACAATAGAACTTTTTTTACTCTCTTTAGATTCAGGAAGTGAAGCTAATTCTAAAAATAATTTAGCTTCATCACTCTTCACTATATGTACTAACTCTTTTAAAGCCGATATTTCAGATTCAGTAAAGTCATTCTGATTTTTTTCTGATTTATTTCCGACTTCTTTTTGTTCATCATCTAATTTTTTAATCTTTTTTTTCGGATTTTTTTCTGATGTTTTTCTGACATTCTTCTGATTATCTTCATTTTTATTCGGATTTTTTTCAGTCTTTTTCTGAATTAAGTCTGAAATTAATAATTCATCTATCTGATTTTTTTCAGACTCTTCACCTTTATAAATAGTTTTCTTTAATGAATTATCATATTTATAACCTACAGAATTCAAGCGCCTACGCAAAGTATCTTTACTTATTCCTAATTCTTTCGCAACGTCAGGCATAGTCCTTGTACCATTAGTCAATTCAACAATATCAATAACTTTCACAATCAAACAATCCCCTTTCCAGTCTGTATATTAATTATATCATATATTATTCTGACAAACATCAGACTTATTTCAGACATTTATCAGAAACTTTTCAGAAAGCAAAACAAAAAAGTCAGACGCAAATCTGACTTTAATCATAGACGTTTCTTTATAATCTTTGTATAATACAAGTACAATCAATCAATCAATTTAGTCTTATAATTCCTCTAGACTAGTCACCTAGAGGAGTGAAGAATATTCTATCTAGTCAATAGAATATTTACGTGAAACCTTTGTCTATTCAAGGGTTTCTTTTTTTATGGTTTTATTTATTTCATAATCATGCAACAGCATTTTCTTTTTCTCTACATCTTCAACAAACGATTTACCTTTTTTCTCTTCATACTGACGATTCTTAATTAAAAACTTCCTAACTGCTGTCTCTATATCACAATTTTCATCATTAATAACAGCTGTCATCAAACGCCCTCTTATTTGAGCTACTTCTCTATCAAAATTAGAATCTACATCTTTTGTACGAATTAAATATCCAGTAGTACGAGCAAATTTTCCTTTAGCCCCTTTACTTAATTCAGTCCAAAAAGCGCTTTTATGATAAAACTTCTCCATTAACATCGTCCAAAGCTTGTCCAATCCATCACGATTAAAAACTTCTTCTAAATCATCAAATATCTTTAAACCTTCTTCATCTTCACACTCTTTAAGAAAATCACGTCTTACTTCAAATTCAACGTTCCATATATTTTCTGTATCCATACCTAGACTGTTATATAAATCTAAGAAATACATTTTTCCTTTTTTCATAATCTCTTTAGTTTTGTTATAAATACGTAATTGCAAACGAGTACGATTCCCAAAATATACAGTTTCAAATTCTCCGCTGCATGGATCTAGACGGAAAAAATCAGGTTTATTATCATCTTTAAAATTTCTAGGATATTCAAATGTCTTTAAATCATCTAATATCCATTTCCATTGGTCACTATGTACAGCAAAGTCAATACGGTTCATCTTTGCCTTACCAGTAGCAAAACCGAATGACATTAACACCCCAAGGCTTTCAGCATATGCATTAATCAAACCTTTATCCCATAATAAAAACTGGTTTATTTGAACTTTAATAGGATACTGACCGTCATCTCTATAACGTCTAGCAAAATATATAGCAATATCCTCATTTCGTAATGAAAACTGATACAAAGGTTTCTGACCTAACTGAACCTCAAAAACTAAAGGATTTTCATAATTAGGTAACGGAACACTGATTGTCTTAGCTTCTCCATGGTCTAAATAAAAATCACGACCACTTTCTAATTCATCTAAAAGACCATTTTCCATAACATCATTGTAATTAAGAATATCTATGTTATACCAAAACGTATCAATGTTAAAAAGAAACTTCTTATCATCAGGACGAAAACGAGGGTTGCCATTACGATCAGTGCCCTTTTTCTTTGTGTAACAAGATGGCATGATAGAACCCCCAAAAAACTATTTTCTTCAAAAACCCCACAATCGAAAATGTGGACATTGGGTTAAACCCTTGGTACGTATAGGTTTATGCCCAAAAACAGCTATTTACTATGACCCTATGTTATAAAGGATAGGGTCATAGTATTCTCTCTACCTCAAAATAGATTAAATACTAATTAAAAACAAACACCAAACATTGATAAATCAATGTTTCTACTTTATGTAACTGGAAGAAATTCTTCTAGATAATCTTTCCTGAACATCTTTCATTATATCTTCAGCTAGCTTACCAGCTTCAGATCCACCCTTAGAATTACTTTTCTCTGTTTCTTTTACAGCTTTTTCTGCTTTTTTTAAACCTTTTTTAAGAGTCATTAAATCTTTTTCAGAAATCATTTACATCTCTCCTTGCTCTTTATAAAAACGTTCTTTCTCAGCAACCAAACTTAATAAGAAGCTTGTACGATTTAATGGTTTATAAATTAATTTATTTTCCTTAGCAATAGTCATTCTTCTATCATTTTCAATATCTATCAATTCATCAATCAATGAAACTTCTTTATCAGTAAAACGAAATACTCGATTCTTTCTTTCTTCTTTAACCATAGTCATTCTAAAACCTCCCAAAACTTTCTATACCAATAATATCATTTTGCATATGCAAAAACAACCTTTTGCAAATATTTTTGTAAATATTTTTATGCAAAAGGTTGCTAAATATAATATTCATCTTAAAATGCCTTGTTTCGCTTCACAACTTCCTTCTTATAAACTATATAAATATCATTATCTATATAAGTTAAATCATCAAAAATCCAACCTCTGTCCTCTAAATACTCTTTATGTACCTTGACTTGATTAGATTGATCGCTTCTCAAATATTTCAAAGTCTTAGATAAAACAATAATTTCTTTTTCATTACAAACAGGCAAATCCACAAATATCACCCTTCTTTTAAAGTATCTAGCATGCCTTTAAACAAGAAACAAATCCCTAGAGTACCAAACAACGTAACAATAACATTCTCCATCAAAACAACCCTCTATCTGTATTTGCTAAAAGGTTAAACAAGAAACAGGTAGTATTTTCTTTCGCTCTGCTTCATAAAATCTCCACCTTTTCCGCTACGCTACATTCTTGCATAACTTTTTTAGGCTCGTTTGTCTTCATCGCCAAGTCGATAAACTCAAAAGTGAATGTATTTAACTATCAACTTGCCTATCCATTATACGAGCCTAAACGCTTGTACTACCGACCTTTATATTTTCTTTTATTCTATTTACCCATTACGCTATGTGGGGCTAGCCCCACACCCCAGCCAATCTCCAACCTCAAAAGCGAAGGAAGACCTTTAAAACCTAACCCGTAAACCAATTTAGCAAGAAAACAATTACAACAATGAATGAACCGTAAAATAATCCATCTCTCGCCATACTTTTCAACCAATCTACATGTATCAAATCTTTTCACCTCATACCAAATGTTCGCATTTACATTAAAAACCCTAGAAAAATATGCACGGCTGCCGTTACATTTCACACCTAAATCACGAACATTATTTTGCCATTTGACTAAACATCACATCTAAATTATCAAAATGATGTTTGATTACTTCGCAATTATTTATTTCTTCCTCATCTAACCCGTGGCGATCCACTAGCAAATCTAGAAATTCTCTCATTTCTCCATGTGCTTTATTTATTCTTTTCACTTCTTCTCTAAATTTTTTCTTCTTTAAAATTCCCATCTATAACGTACCTTCCTTATTTAATTTATATAATCTTATGAAGTCCTCCCGCCTGCACCGCGCATACAGCTTACGCTGAATGCTTGTACTGGCGTCCGTACTCTTCGGCGGTCGACTTCAACGCTTCTAAAAATTCCATGAAGTCTTGTCGTTTATCTGGAACTTGTACTGGAGAAACCATTGCTGTCGTATCATAAACTTTTGAACCAATAGCAAAAGCTTTCTTCTTTTGAATACGCATTGTTTTTAAATATCGTTTAGATTGAACATCATACATTTTGTAATAAAAATAGTTTTTATCATTCGATACCTTAACGAGAACGTTTGTAATACCTCTTATACGTGAATCTAAATCATCAAATGATGGTGAAGTAATAAACAACGTACAACGTAATTTTCTAAGGTAATAAGACAATTGAGAAAAGAACTTTACCGAGTTACTCGAAAAACTTCTAGCATCAAGATCAATGTGCGCTTCATCAAGATTTAAAATACTAGACTTCTCTTTTGCAATATCATGAAACGTATCTAAAGTTACAAATGGTTTAGACCCAATTAAACCGTAATTACTGTACAATGCACAGCCACTTTTTTCTTGATAGTGTTTTGCAAACAAACTCATACCAAACGTTTTACCGCTACCGAGAAAGCCCTCAAAAACCATTATGTTCATGCTAACTCATTCCCTTTAACGACTTTTGCACTATTTGCTGACAATGATAATGAAGGATTCGCATTTGCTTTCAGTAAATGACTTAATTTAGCATTACCTTTAATTCGGTCAGAAAGCGTTAATTTTTCAAGTGTCTTGTGGTATTCACTCAATGGCAATACTTCTTCTTTCATTCCAGCAATATATAAAGAAATGTCCGATAATCCATTTTCATTAAGCAATAACATAGCCATTTGTTGTTTCTTTGTTAATGGCACAGCATGTTTTTTCATGAATTGAAACAGTTGAACAGTCTCAATCGTTTCATTTGAACCTTCTTCTTCTAAAATATCTTTCGTTAACATTTCCTGAACACTCATTTACTCCACCCCATTATTTGAAAATAGCTAGCAATACAATAATTACCCAAGGCATAAAACCAATAATGTCAAAAGGTTTCTTGCCTGTATCAAAATCAAAAATACCCTTCAATGCACTAGAACGACGTAACATTTTCAAATTTTCCGCTTCAATTCTTGCGGGCTTTTCTAAGTTATAAATGTGATACACATAACCATGATTATCATCAAGTAATCTCAATTCATTCTCACGTGGTAACATGGCTGTACTCGTTTCTAAAATCTCCGAATCAAACGATATAACCTGTTCAACTACACATGTTCCTTCTTCCTTAATAATCAACGCTCTATGCCCTTCAAATTGTGGCTGTACTTTTCGTTTCGTTTTAGCTAACATTTATAAAAACCTCCAAAACGTTCGTCTTTTCATTTCAAAATCTCTTGGATCTAGTCCCGCTGCCATGACATTTTGAATCTTTTTAACGAACTATATAAACTAATTAATATTTAAAATTCGTTTTTATCACTTTGACATTTTATTTTTGAAAAACATATATGGTAAAACTATAAAAAGAAATATAGATAAACAAACCGCACTTGATAATTCAAACATCGCATTAAAAGCCTGCATTATTTTAAATCTCCTTTTCTCGATGTTACTTCACAAATCAAAATCAAAATCCAACTAATGAATCCCAAAATTGCATAAATCATTCTTCTATCCCTCTAAAGAAATTCAATGTATCTATTACCATCCAAGAAACAACTGTCGTAAAAAATATTAATAAAATTGCTTGCCCTACAATATTCAATATCATTACCACCATTTCACTGTATCTTTAAATCGAATAAACAAACTACTGTAAGTCATGATGATGTAACAAACAAAATATACGAAAACTAAAGCGAATAACGTCGTTATGACGGTTGTCCAACCGTATAAATAAGCAAATACTCCAAGGTAATCACTAATTCGCAAAGGACGGCTTGCCGGTACGCTTAAATCACTTAAATACTTTGCCATTTGTGCAAGCCAACCAAGAACAGGATTAAATATTGTATCAATTAACGCATTCATTAATGATGACCACCTCTGAATAGATCCATGAGCTTTTTAACAAACAAGTACCAAATAAAACATGTGACCACAGCCGGAATAACTGTAAGCAATCCAGTAGGAAGTAATATATCAGTAGCCACTTTGAAACCTTTCATTGATGCACTAGGAAACGATACATTCCCACCATCAAAATTAGGTTGTACCCATAGAAATAAAGTTTTAAAGAATCCCGCTATTACAGCACCTAAAAACTGAAACAAGGCAACGAATAATTTTATAATTGCTACTACAACTTGAAACAGCTTTTCTATGAAATAAAAGATTCCTTTTAAAAAATCCAGTAGATATTGAAATGGTGTAGCTAAAAAATCAATAAACGTTTTTAACGACTTTATAACCGCTTCAAATCCACCTTTTAAGAACTTAACAAACTTCTCCATCATGATTGCTTATAACCCACCATAATCCTTCTAATGCTTATAGCAACAGAGAATGTAATCATTAATACAAACGCTAGAAATAATACGTTTTCCCCAGCATGAAATGCATACTGGAGAAATTGTATTAAGTCCTTAGATGTAACTGGTTGTATCAAACTAAGCACCTACCTTAAAAATAACTTCTTCGTATTAAACGCAACAATAAACGCTAATGGAATAGCAATACTAAACGCAACAATAGGCCAAATTCCACCGAACCAGTTTTTGATAGATTCTATTAAATCGGAAAGACCAAAATTAAAAGCAATATCAGGTATTACTTGTACTTGTGGAATACCTGGAACAGAATTACTCAAATCACTTTCTACATTCCAAGCTGATACAGCTTTAATCTGAACTTGATATGTTTGTCCATTCTTTAAACCTTTAACAGCATAAGAACGAGCTGTAACAAGAGAATCATTAATCTGTTTACCATCCACAATAATGTGATACCCCTTAATTTTTACACCTGCATTATAATTCGTTAAATTTACAATCAAAGAACCATCCTTAGGTGTAAGAATAGGACTAGATGGTTTTGAAGGTTTCGTTAAATCAGGAGCCTGATCAGTTTTCACTTTATATTCAATACCTTTTGATTCTTGATTTCCACTAGGTGAAACAGAAACAAACTTATAAGTATATTCAGTTTCAGGATTCAAACCAGTATCAAGAAAATATTCAGATTTATAACTGTCAGAAATTACTTTCCCATCTCTAAAAATTTTTACATTACTAAAATTCTCAGTTGGAAATTTATAAGTTAACTTTATAGAATTATGTGAAACACTATCTGCTTTTATATCCGAAACATCATTCGGTGGTGGTTGAAGATATTCAAAAACATAAAATGAATTTAAATATAAACCATCATAACTAGGCGCCTTAAATTCAATTTTAGTAACTCCTTTTATAATACCTTTCACAAAACTTTTAGATGTTTCACCCTTTTTATTATAAAATCGTTGTGTAATCCTACCGTCCGGACCATAATAAACCGTTACATCTAAATCACTTTTCATAGAAGAAGTAGAATAAGAAAAACCAGAAATATTAACTGGTGAATTAAATTCTATCCTTCCTTCCCTTCCTTCACCTTGCATACGAATAGGAAAACCAGTTGGATCGCTACGATAAGTAACACGCCCACTAATCGTTTTTCCTACATACTCTGGTAACTCCTCAGCAAATGCACTTGTATCACCTACAAATAAAATCCCAAGTAATAAAGGCACTACTACTAAAAATTTCTTTATCCGCATTTTCCATTTACTACATGCCAACAAAGTTCACTCC